>JBAYNC010000026.1:0-11985 GCA_041679025.1 Patescibacteria group bacterium | reverse complement strand
GACCATTGAAGATCCAGTGGAATATAAAATAAGTGGTGTTAATCAGATCCAGGTTAATGAACAAACTAATCTTACTTTTGCTAAAGGATTGCGTTCCATTTTACGTCAAGATCCGAATATTATTTTAGTGGGAGAAATTCGTGATCAAGAAACTTCGGAGATTGCGGTTAACGCTGCCTTGACCGGTCATTTGTTATTATCAACTTTTCATGCCAATGATGCTTCTACGGCTATTCCGCGCTTGCTGGACATGGGAGCTGAGCCATTCTTATTGTCTTCAACTTTAAAGCTGGTTATTGCTCAGCGTTTAGTCCGTCGGATTTGCGAAAATTGTCGCCGTAGTGTTGAGTTTACTAAATCAGATTTGGAAAAAAAATATCCCTATCTTAAATCTTATTTTACTGAAAGCAGTTATGCCTTTTATGAGGGCAAGGGTTGTCAGGCTTGTAATCATACCGGTTTCAAGGGGCGAATTGCGATTTATGAATTAATTAGTATTTCGACTGAAATCCAAAATTTAATTGTGGCTAAGGCTCCGGCTCAAGATATTTGGAAGGTAGCAGTAAAACAAGGATCACGTCCTTTGTTTGCTGACGGTCTAGAAAAAGTCAAGACGGGAGTCACGACTTTAGATGAGCTGTTGCGTGTCGCACGTCCATCTTAATTAATATAAAAAATATATGATTAGAGGCTCTGAGGCCCTGCTTTTATCTAAGCCGGTTCACAAAAAAAGCTTATTTAACTTTGGTTATAACAAGGAAGAAGATTATTTTTTTGAAAATCTTTCTATTCTGATGAGTTCCGGCATGCCAGTTTCAGAGGCTGTTTTAGCTTTGGGAAGGGAAATTCGGACTCCAAAGATGACTAGTCGAGTTGAAACTTTGAAGCGGGAAATTGATAGTGGCTCATCTCTGTATGTCGCTTTGGAAAATAGTAAATTATTACCTAAACATTTTGGTGACTTAATTCGAGTCGGCGAAAGTTCTGGGTTATTGGTTGATAATTTTAATATTATTGTCGATCAAAGGCAGAGAGAGCGAGTTTTCGGTTCTCAGATTAAGGTGGCTATGGCTTATCCGCTGACCGTTATGATCGTGGCCTTGCTTGTTGGCGTGGCCATTACTTGGTTTTTGTTACCTGGCTTGTCTGGTATTTTTTCTTCGATGAAAATCGAATTGCCTTGGATTACTAGGGTGATGATTGGTTTTGGTAAATTTATATCTACTTCTGGCTATTGGGCTTTGCCTTTATTTATGCTAGCGGTTTTTATTATTTTTTATTTAGTTTTTTCTTACAAGAAAACTAAGTATATTGGTGAATATATTATCTTACATTTACCTCGGGTCAAAAAAATTATCCAGGATTCGGAAGTGGCTCGATTTTCTTATTTATTGGGTAGTTTGCTTAAGGCTGGCTTGCCGATTGATACGGTAATGGGCTTTTTGGCGGAATCGGCTAAAATTTCAGCTTACAAAAAGTTCTATAGTTTTGCTCAAAAAAAGATTTTAGATGGTGATTCTTTGGCTCGAATTTTCTCTGCCTATCGAGGTATTGATCGCTTGATTCCAATTCCGATTCAACAAACTATTATTAGTGCCGAAAACTCCGGACGTTTGTCAGAGGCTAGTTTGCATGTTTCCAGTATTTTTGAAGCTCGCATGGAGCTTAATTACAAACTTCTAACAACAATGCTAGAGCCAATTCTCTTGGTCATTGTTTGGTTGGGAGTTTTGGGTATTGCTCTGGCCATTGTTTTACCAATTTATAGTTTAATTGGTGGCATGAATCAGCAAATTTAATTTAGATTATGAAATCAAGAGCCTTTACCTTGATCGAAATATTATTAGCGATAGCTGTTATTGCTATTATTGCTGGAATTATGACGCCGATTTTTTTGTCTTCGCAGGTCAGAAATGATATTGATGTGGCGACATTATCTTTGGTTAGGAGTATTCGTCGAGCCGAACAATTGTCTCGCAATGGGGAAGGGGATTCTGCTTGGGGTGTTAATCTATCAAGTGGTGAGATCCTTATCTTCAAGGGACCAAGTTATATCGGTCGTGATTCAAGTTTTGATGAAAGTTTTTCTATTCCTAATAATATTAGTTTTTCTGGAACATCTTCTGTGGTGTTTAATAAGTTCAGTGGCTTGCCTTCAGCTAGTGGTACAATTAATCTAACTTCAATTAACAATGAAACACGTGTCATTAATATTAACTCTAAAGGGTCGGTTGATTATTAGAAAAAAGGTTTTAGCTTTTTCAATGATTGAGGCTCTTCTGGCCGGATCACTATTGGTCACGGTTGTTTTTGTTTTATCCGGAATTTTAATTTTTGGACAAGAGAGCTCTAAAATAGCTGGGGACAGGCAACGGGCGACGGCTCTAGCTGAGGAAGGGTTGGAGATTGTGCGCAATATGAAAGAGGCTTCTTTTGCTAGTCTAACTTCCGGGTTACATGGATTGGCTATTTCTGGTGGCAAGTGGCAATTTTCTGGGGTTAATGATTCAACGGGGATTTTTACCCGTAGCCTAATTATCTCCGACCTAGATTCTTATACTAAATCAGTGACCTCTACCGTTAGTTGGATTGCTAATCCACAACGAACTGGTTTGGTGTCCTTGGAAAGTCAACTTACTAATTGGCATCGAGCTGGGACCAGTGATTGGTCTAGCACTACGGTTGAAGCTGGATTTAGTGCTGATAATAATCAAAATGGTGTTAGTGTTCGGGTTGATGGTACTTACGCTTATGTTTGTTTATTATCCGCTTCCAATAATTTTTTGGTGGTTGATATTTCTAATCCGGCTCTTCCGACCTTAGTCGGTCTAGCTTCGGTCACCGGAAATGTTACTGATATGGAAATCTCAGGTAATTATGTTTATCTTAGTTCGGGTTCTAATAATTCTGAAATGACTATTGTGGATGTCAGTAACAAGGCGGCGCCGACAATTGCTGGGGTTTATAATGCCTCTGGTAACAATGATGGCTTATCAATAGATGTTATTGGGACCACTGCTTATTTGGCTCGGGCTCTTAGCAATACCGCCGGTCAAAATGAACTTTATGTCATCAATGTTTCAAATCCGGCGTCCTTACTTCTTTTAGGTTCCTATAACGCCGCTTATTCAATTTATGATATCCAGGTTTCTTCTGATTCCTATGCTTATTTAGCCACCGATGCCGACACCACCGAACTTGTAGTGCTTAATGTTCAAAATCCAATTTCAATCTCTGTCGCTGATACTTTGAATGTCGTCGGTGGCAGTACTAATTTAAACGGCTCGGCTATTGCTATTTTTGACTCTAATGCTGATGGGATAGAGGATCGAGCAATTTTAGCACGTCAGAGCGAGGGTCGAGTTTGGCCAATTGATGCTTTAAACCCGACTAATGTTAGTCTATTGTTGGCTAATGGTTATACGGTTACTGGCGTTGGAGCTAATAATATTAATTATTTGGAATTATTTAATGCTAATAAATACTTAGCCGTTGCGACATCAGCTGCTACGGCCGAGGTGGTAATAGTTGATATTACTACTCTTTTGAGCCCGACGGTTTTAAGTACAACTAATCTCGTCGGAGCTAGTAATTTTGCTGCTGATGGTCTGGCTTATGCCGCTTCAGTTGATCGTTTGTTGGCAGTTGGAGTACGCTTCCCCGGTAATTCAAATTATATTTTAGAAATTATTAAACCTAATTAAGATATGCGTAAGTCAGGCTTTACTTTAATTGAATTAGCTCTTTACTTAGCTCTGGCGGCGATTGTTCTGTCTGGTTCGGCAGCGATGATATCTCTAGTTTTTGATGCTCGGATTAAGGACATGGTGGTTAATGAAGTGGAACAACAAGGAGATTTAGTCTTGCAAAATATTACGCAAAGCATTAGAAATGCGACCGTGGTTAATTACCCGACCCCCGGAACTAGCACTAGCACTTTGTCTATTGATACTTTGGTTGGGGTTAATAATCCCACAATTTTTAGTTTGTCTGGTGGCACTATATTTATTAAAGAAGGCGCAGCTTCGGCCATAGCTTTGACTAATTCTCGGGTTTTAGTCTCAGGTCTTAATTTTCAAAATTTAGCTCAAACTGGCGCTAATGATAGTTTGCGCGTTTCTTTTGTTATGACTTATAACAGCAGTTCAGCTAATCCGGTTTATCAGTATAGCCGAACTTTTTATGGTTCTGGATCGTTACGACAATAATTATGAAAAATATTAATAAACAACCGTCGGCCTTTGTTTCTTTAATCAGCGTTTTGATTTTAGGCGCTATTGGTTTGAGCGTTTCTGTTTATATTATTATATTTTCTTTGTCAGCTTCTAAAAATAGTTTGTCATTGGTTCAGTCTAGTCAGGCGAGAGCATTAACTTCTGTTTGCGCCGAGAGAGCTCTAGAGCAAATTAGAGAATTGCCAACTTATATTGGGACGACTAATCTTAGCTTAAGCAGCGGAATATGCTCGTTTACGATTTCAAATACTGGCGGAGAAACTAGAACTATCGCTATTATCGCTACAGTTTCCAGCGTGGTACGTCGTTTATCCTTGACTATTACTGCTATTAATCCGGTTATTTCCATTGGTTCTTGGCAAGAGACGCAGTAATATGGTATTTTTCCTTTGTTATTTTTGTGGTTTTTAGGTATAATATAATTAACTTATAAATCTATTTAGCTTAAAAAGGTCGAGCTAAATGAAGCTTAGTTTTAAATAAAAAATATGAAAAATAAAAAAGCGTTTACTTTGTTAGAAATTTTGTTAGTGGTGGCAGCTATTGCCATTTTAGCGGGAATTGTAATTTTAGCTATCAATCCTACCAAACAATTAGGTGATACCAGAAATTCTCAACGTCGAATTGATGTTAACACCATTTTGAATGCTGTTTATCAATATGCTATTGATAATAATGGTACATTACCTACGGCTATTTCATCCTCAACCCCTACTTATGGTATTTGCAAGAGCAATCCAACCGCTACTACCAGTTGCGTTGATTTATCAGTTTTGACCACTGATGAAAAATATTTAGTATCAATTCCAACTGATCCTTCGGGCGTGATTAATACCAACGATAGTAATTATCGAATTCAGAAGACTGCTAATGGTCGGGTTACTGTTTGGGCTAATGCTCCAGAGCAGGGCGCTACTATTACTGTTACTCGATAATAAATGTGGCATAGAATCTGCTTAATTTATTTCTTTTAAATTAGGCAGACTTGATTACGCATTTATTTTATTTTCTTCTTTATGTCTTTTCGAAAAAAAATAATTTTTTTTGTTTTATTAGCTTCGGTTGGGACTCTAATTTTATTATATTCCGGACTATTATTCATTTTGGATAGAAACTTTTCCTACATGGAAAATGAAGCGGTTGATCGTCGCTTAAAGAGGGCTGGTAGTGTTTCGGAGATATTCTTTAACTCTCTTAAATCTCGAGTTTCTGATTGGGGGGAATGGGATGATTCTTATAATTTTTTAAGTAACGGAAATAATGCTTTTATTGAGGAAAATTTAAATGAGGTGGCTCTGACTAATTTAGATGTCAACGCTATTGTTTTTACAAATACTCAAGGAAAAATAATTGGTTCTTATGCCTACGATTTTTTAGAGAAGAAAGAATATTCTAATTTTAATAATCTTTTTCAGGGTCAACTTAATGACCCTAATTTTCGCAGTCATTTTATGACTGATGGTCCGGAGCAGGGGGCGATACTTTTTTCTGGAGGCTACTCGCCTTTTTATTTAGTGTCTAAGCCGGTGTTAAGGAGTGACAAGAGCGGTCCGTCTCTTGGCTATATTTTTATGGGTCGTTTTTTAGATCAGGAATTTGTTAATTATCTTTTTGGCGATGTTGCCTTGTATTCCATTGATTTCAGTCGTGTCGATAACCCTAATTTGCCCCCTGATCTATTGGAGGCTCGGAACAAACTGATTGTTGACGAAAAATTTTTAATTATTCCTCATGATTCCCAAACTATTTATGGCTATTCTCTTTTTAAAGATTATAACGATGACCCGGCCTTTGTGTTGAGAATTAAAACTGATCGGTCAATTCACCAATCTGAGATCAACGTTCTGTTTTATATCTCGCTTTTGTTATTTGTTATTCTTTTATTTTTTGTTTTAATATTTTTATGGATGATTAATGGTATCTTTATTGGTCGATTGGCCAAAATATTTGAAAAGGTGGAGGAGTATAAAAAATATCCGGAGTCCGATGTGAGCATTGTTATTGCTGGAAATGATGAGTTGTCCGGGTTATCGGAGGAATTTAATTCTTTGGTGAAAGAAATTTCTTCTACTCGTAATTTTTATAAAAATCTTCTAGCTAGTTTGCCCGACATGGTAGTTATTGTTCGGGCTGGACTGATTGTCTATGTTAATAATTCTTTCGAAACTATCACTGGATTCAGCGAAGGAGAGGCTGTTGGACAAGACTTTCTAAATTTTGTTGAAAAAGATTATCAAGAGTTGAAAAAACAGAATATGAAATTGCGTTCCTCTGGGGTTAATGTTTTACCGTATTTTATTAAAATGATTACCAAGAAAGGGCCACTTGACGTTCGGGTCGATTCTCGATTTTTTGATTATCAGGGTGGCCAGGTTGATTTAATAGTTTTAACTGACGTCAGTGATAGCGTTAAGTCCAGAAAGAAGATTGAAGAAAAGGTTGATGAGCTAGAGCGCTTAAATCATGTCATGATTAATCGCGAATTACAGATGATGGAATTAAAGAAGAAAATTAAGGAGCTGGAAGAGAAATCTGGTGAAAAATAATTTTTTTATGAATTATATTAATAAGAAGCCAATAGTTTTTTTTGTTAATGTTTTAATAATATTTTTATTGACTCTTAGCTTTTTGTCGATTTTTTTAAGTCTCAATTATTTTTCTATTAATTCCGAGTCCTTGGTTAATCAGGAAAATAATTTCTTATTAGCGGAGGGGGCTAATAATCTGTCGGCTGATTGGAATAAGATTTTTTTCTTAATGGGGCAGAGTTTAGAGGTTGAAAATTATAATTTAACGACTACGTCGGAAAAATTCTATTTAGATCAATCCCGGTATGATTCAAAAGCTTTTAAAGATTATTATTCTTCTTTTGCTAAGAGATCAGAACAAAGTTCAGTTTTAGTTCAATTCTTCTTAAATATTAACCGAGACGTCAATTTGTTGGAATCTTATTTATCCGATTTCTATAATTATCTTCGAGGTGGAAACAAGGAGGCGGCCTATAATTTATTTCGACGAGATATTTCTCAGCTCCAAATTAGTTTAAATAATAATACTAATTCATTCTCCACTGAAGTTAGACAACAAAATTTTAATTTTAATAATCGGATTACCCAAAAACAACAAGCCAATATTATTTGGATTATTATCATTTTTTTGATTAACCTATCTCTCTCGATTATTATTTTATTTTTAGCCCGTTGGAGTCTGAGTCGGTATTTTAAGAATCTAAATCAGGCCATCTATCGAGTGGCTTCCGGTGATCTTGAACAGCGATTGCCGGAGAATAAAGGGCCACGAGATATTTGTGACTTGAGTCACGCATTTAATGGCATGGTTTTAAAGTTTAAAGATTCAAGTAATTCTTTGTTAGCTAGAATTAAAGAAAAAAGTTTGGAATTGGATCGAATATTAATAGAGAGTCAGGGTCAATTAATAGACTTGGAAGAGCAGCGGGAAAATTTGAAAAAAACCAAAACCTCGGTTTTAAATATTCTAGAGGATGTTAATGATGAAAAGAGTCGGGCTGATTTATTGTCTCAAGATTTACAAAAATTCAAATTAGCCGTTGATCATGCCTCAGATTATATTATTATTACCGATAAGAATGGCATTATTGTTTATGCTAATCAAGGAGTGGAAGATATTACCGGCTTTACGCCAGCTGAAGTTTTGGGAAAGAAAGTTGGCGTTAAGAGCCTCTGGGGTGGAAACATGCCACTAGATTTTTATCAAAAGTTATGGGAGACTGTTAAAGTTAATAAGCAGAGCTTTACTTCCGATTTTAATAATCGTCGTAAAAACGGCGAAGATTTTGTGGCCGATATTAGCATTTCTCCAATTTTAGATAGAAATAAGGATGTGGAATTTTTTGTTTCTATTGGTCGCGACATTACTGTTGCTAAGCAAATTGATTTGGCCAAGACTGAGTTTGTTTCCCTGGCCTCACACCAACTTAGAACTCCGCTGACTTCCATTAAGTGGAATGCGGAAATGCTTTTAAGCGGGGATGCCGGAGAATTAAAGGGGGACCAGACGGATTTTACCAAAGAAATTTTTAATAGCAACGAAAGAATGATTGAGCTAGTCGACTCTTTGCTCAATGTTTCTCGTTTGGACTTAGGCACACTTAAGGTCGAGGGGGTTCCAACTGATATTTTAGAGTTGGTAAAAGATTTAGTTCGAGAGGTCGAGCCTTTAATTGTCAGAAAGCAGGTCAAGCTAACAGAAAAATATGATCCAAAATTGCCAATTATTGAACTTGATAAAAAATTGTTCTTTATGGTCGTCCAGAACCTTTTAACTAACGCTGTAAAATATAGTAAAACTGGGGGGAAGGTAAATATTGAAATTGGATTTGATGGTCCGAATAATGTTTTAATCCAAGTCTCAGATAATGGTTATGGAATTTCAGTTAAGGATCAAGATCGAATTACTACGAAGTTTTTTCGAGCCGATAACGCTCGAAAGATAGAGCCAGACGGTAATGGTTTGGGGCTCTATATTGTCAAATCAATTGTTGATAAGGCTAGAGGGAGACTCTGGTTTGAGTCTAAGGAGGGTAAAGGAACGACTTTTTATGTTTCTTTACCGATTAAATTACCTAAAAAATAATCAATATGTCGATGAAAGAAATAATTATTGCTAATTGGAAAATGAATGTCCCTTATCAAAAAGTTCCTGGCCTACTAAATAAATTTAAATCTTTGAAATTTTCTAATTCAGCTGAAGTAGTCTTATGCCCGGATTTTTTAAGCTTGCCTTTGGCCCGTGTAGCTTTAAAGGGCACCAAAATAAAATTGGGTGCTCAGGATGCTTCTTTTGTTGAGCGTGGCGCTTGTACCGGAGAAGTGTCTCCAGCTGATTTAGAAGAGTTGGGTGTTAATTATATTATCCTGGGTCATAGCGAGAGGAGAGAATACCTTTTGGAGTCTGATGAGCTCATTAATCACAAGCTAAGCGCTGTTTTAGCAGTTCCTGGCTTGACTCCGATTCTTTGTGTGGGAGAAAAAGTGCGCGGAAAAAATCCTAAAACTATTTTGTTTAAACAGCTGGAAGGGGCTTTAAAAAATATTAAATTATCACCTAAACAATCTATTATTGTTGCCTATGAACCGGTTTGGGCAATTGGAACCGGAGAGGTTATTAGTCCCGCGGAAGTTACTTTGGCTCATTTACTGATTAAAGGATTTTTGACTAAGAGATTTAAGCCAAGTCAATGCCGAGTTATTTATGGTGGTAGTGTCAACGTCAAAAATTCGGCTGATTTTAGAGATATTGCTGTAGTTGATGGACTCCTGGTCGGTGGTGCTAGCCTTAATCCTAAAGATTTTTTGACGATTTTCCGTAATATGCTACAATAGTTGTCATATGTATAATATTATTCCTTTGATCCTAATCTTAATTAGTCTCATCATCATCATGGTGATTGTGCTTCGCAAATTTCCTCAATTGGCAGTTTTAGATGTGGAGAATATGCCCTCAGAAAAGGTAGACAAGATTAAAGAGAGAATTATCCGAAGTCGTTTGGAGCGAGATTTTACCAAATGGAATGTTTTGATTATTGATTTTTGGAAAGCAGCGACGAAGCGTCTAAACTTTTTTTCTGCTTGGCTGGAAAGATTGCGAGAATTGAAGAAAAAACAGCAGGAAGAAAAGAAGATGTCTCAAATTAGTCCGACTGAAAAAATTGAATTATTCTTAGGTCAGGCCAGAGACTTGGTCAAGAAAGAGGATTTAGATTCTTTGACTGAGGCTGAGGCTAAATTAATTGAGATTGTCAGTTTAGATCAAAAATATTTGCCAGCCTTTATTGAGCTCGGTGAAGTTTATGCCAAGCTTAAAAAATATGCTGAAGCTAAACAAACCTTCATTTATGTCTTACGTTTGTTGGAATCTCAGAATGACCCAAAGACTGAAGCTGATATTAATTATCAATTATCTTTAGCTAATAGGAATTTAGATAATCTTGACGAAGCTCGAGATAATATTATAGAATCATTGAAGATTGAGCCCAACCATCCGCGCTACTTGAATATTTTGTTGGACTTAGCTATTATGCAAAAGGACAAAACTTTAGCTCAAGAAGCTTTAGATCGTTTGAGCGAAGTTAATCCAGAGAATCAGAAGTTAGGGGAGTGGCAGGTTGCTATTGATAATTTGTAGTTTATTGCCGTTGTAGCTCAGCTGGTAGAGCATCTCCATGGTAAGGAGAAGGTCATCGGTTCAATCCCGATCAACGGCTCAGAACACTAAAACCGATTAAACATCGGTTTTTTTGTTTTATATTAGAGAAAATTAATACTGTTTTTCTGGTTGTCATAATTGAGAAATGGTAAAAATTTTTTTGACTTTTTGTGAGTATTAATGGTATAATCACTTTAATTTGGTTGATATTTAGTTTAAAATTATGAAATTGGGGAATCCAAATAGTTTAATCCGAAATAATGATATTTCTAAAGAAGTTGATAAAATCCAGCAAGATTTTTTATTAGGTTTAAAAGAGATACAAAATAGGCGGGATGCTAAAATTGCCGCCATTTTACAAAAAAGTAGTGATTCTAATTTGTCTAATGCCATAGCAGCTATTAAAAAGATGATATAATTATGAGTAATAATTTAGAAAAAAATAGAAATAAAATAACTCCCTTGGAATCAGAGGGGTCGATTGAGATTGAGAATAATTTTGAAAAAGAAGTCGGTGCGATTTTTTCTGATTTTGATAAGACTCAGGAGGAGGCTTTAAAAAGTAATGAAGTCTTAGCTGCTAAAATTGAAGAGCCAGAAATAAAAGAGGTTTATGTTGAAGCAAGAGAATCGATGGAAAAATTAGCAGAAGCTCAGGAAAATTTATTAGTCAAATTATTTAACCGGGTTTTGTCTAAAGTAGATGAAAAATGGATTAAGTTTAAAGATGAGAGAAGGTTTAAGTCTCTTGTCGGCCGATTGGCTGAGATTAGAGACAAAACTTCGAACTGGTCTAGAATTCATAATAAATATTTAAAACTTGAAGCGAAGGGGATGCCAAATAAGCTTAATGAGCATTTTGATAAAGTTTATAAAAATATTAATAAAGATCTGGATGATTATAGGTCTATAGAATTGAGTGGTTTGGCGGAGCATAAAGTTGATAAGTTGGAGCGTAATCTAAAAATAATCTTAGAACCTTTGATTTTAAATAAAATTGGTCGAGGACAGATTAAAGAGTCTTTAGATCTTTGGGACAAATTTCCTAATAAAGGTGAGTCCTCCATTTCTTTGGAGATAGCTCAAAAGATTGGTGACCAAATTATTAAGCAGGGCCCTAGTTTTCCCGAAGGCAACGAAGGTGACAGGAATCGCTATCAACTAGTTCGTGATCAGCTTAAAGATCATCCCGAAATTTATTTCTTATATTTAGTTCGGGCGACAGACCAAGACTATAATAACAGGCGTGATTTAAGTCGCGATAAAACATTTTATTCAGCCCTGGATAAGATTGGAGATGACCCTCAAAAGAGTTATGCTCTTAATTTTGTTAGTCTTGAGATTAATATTTTAAAGCGGGATTTAAGTCCAGAATTAACTAGTTTAATTTTTAAAGAATATCTTAAGCACAATACTTATAAGATTTTACATAACTTAGATATTTTTCAGGATGAAGTAAATGGTTTAGACATCGCTGATCGGCGACAATTTTTTGAAATAGCTGGGATTAATTCAATTCATCAAATTGGTAAATATGGTAAATTTTTAAAGTTTACTCCGGATG
>JBAYNC010000025.1:0-12114 GCA_041679025.1 Patescibacteria group bacterium | reverse complement strand
CTGGGTTGTGGATTGACTCTCTGAAACTGTCATTGCCAATTTTGATAATTTGTCTCCAGGCGTTAGTCTTTTTGGGTCTAATGAAATAATCCTCTCGGAGCTTATAAAACAAATATCCAGTGGCGGTTAACATCGTGAGGGAACTCATCATCCAGGGATAGGACAAGTTTAATGTCCCGAGCCATGATCCGATCAAGACTCCGATAATCACTCCAATGGTTTTCATTTTTTGTCCTTGGCTGAAGATTTTCTCTAGCTGTAAGCGACAACCATAGAAGTTGAGCGAGTCAACCATCCAGGCATCGGCTGCGCCAGAGATAAAAGTACTTCCCAAAGCTCCAATTAGTTCGGCCATAACGCATTGCCAAAAATTAACGGCGAAGAAATAGAATAAGAATGATAAGCCAGTTAATAGACAGCCAATGATTACGGAGGTCTTGCGACCCCAGATATCAGCTACAGCTCCAGTGGGAATTTCAAAGACCATGATCCCTAAGCCAAAAAAAGTATTCACTAGGTTTACTTCTAAAAGGTCTAAGCCTAAGCTTTTCAGAAAAAGTTGATAGGTGGAAAAAAAGAAAGCCGGCGCCAGGGCGATTAGAAATGATAAGCGCAGATACATAAGAATAATTTTTCGACTCATTGTTTGGTTCTCCTATTATTTAGTTGTTATTATTAAAGAACAGATTAAATCTATATCAAAAACTCGGCCTTTTGGGGGTCGAGCTGTTTTGCTAGCAAATTATTTATCTAATTAATTAAATCATTGCTTAATTTTATAAAAATTCGCGCCAAACAGCTCTTGATGCCCAACTAAAAAATCCATAGAATAAACCGGGCAGATTAATTCTGCTGGTTTAGTCCACTTATTCAATTGGTCGCTTTGATGGCGCTTCATACTTATTAATTAAATTGAGGTTAATTATGATTCCTCAATATAAAATACGGAAAAGACGGAAAAAAGTTACACTTGTGACTTATTTGATTTTTTTAGTCAGGGGAGATACTATAATATTAATAAACATATTATGCTAAATTTTGATTCTAACAATGATTTGATATTGGGAATCTCTGATCGCTCTTGTGGCAATTTGAGAGTTTTTTCGGCACCGGAAAATAGAGCTAAGTTTTTTTCATCCTTTAATAAAAGAATAATAGCGGCTGATTTAGTTCATGGTGATCAGGTGGTAATTGTGGATAATAATTCCGATGATATTGTCAGTGGTGACGCTTTGATAACCAATAATCCTAATATAATTTTATCAATTACCGTCGCTGATTGTTTGCCGGTTTACTTCTACGATCGAGTTCGGAAGGTAATTGGCTTGGCTCATGCTGGTTGGCATGGTGTTGAGGATGAGATCGCAGTCAAGGTGGTGAAATTATTGCAAGATAAATATGGCTCATTAAATTCTGATATTGCTATTTTTATCGGACCACATATCGGTGCTTGTCATTTTGAAGTTCAGTCAGATTTGATACAAAAATTTTCTTCTTATCCGGAATTTATTATTTCTCAATCCGGAAAAACCTTTATTGATTTAGCAGGCATTGTTTCTAAGCAATTAATGGCTATTGGCCTGTCAGATATCAGCGTTAGTTCGGAATGTACTTATTGTCTACCTGATAAATATTTTTCTTTTCGTCGTGATAAGCCTAAAGATCTAGAAGTCATGGCGGCTTATATCGGTCTAAAATAAAAACAAGCTCTAAACTTAGAGCTTGTTTTTAGATATCAATTTAAATGATATTATCTGCGATCAGTCATTGGACGAGCAATACTAACGTTTAAGCGTCGGCCTTCAACTTCTTGGTCGTGAAACATTGAGATAGCTTTTTCAGCTTCAGCCTCAGAGGACATCTCAACAAAACCAAAACCTTTAGAGCGACCAGTCAGACGATCCTTGATGATCACTGCTGATTCGACATTACCACAATCGGCGAATAGGTTTTTTAAGGCCTCATCAGTGAAGCTATAAGGTAAACCACCGATAAATAATTTCTTCATATTCTTGGCGAATTAATCTTTTTAATGAGTAAGTCGACTCTTTCTGTAGAAAAAAATATTCCCAGAAAACTTACTGTTCTCAATTTTAGTAGATAGAAAATCAATTGTCAAGAAAACAAAAAAGCCTTAATCGAAGGTCAAATAAGGCTTTAAATCTTTTTTATCTTAGATTAACTTTATATATTTCCTGGGTATTCTTGTCGGTAAAGAATAGGTTTTGTTGATCTTTGGAGACTACCAGATTGGAAATATTATATTTCCCGTCAGGGACGGCGATTAACTGCTTAACACCTGTTGCCAGATTAATTCGATATAGGCTATCTTGGGTTCTGTTGGCCATTTCTGGGAATAGTCCAGCGCCTCGCTCTAGGGAGTCAGGAACGGCGCAATATAATTCTTGATTGCTGGTGAAGGTACATTTCTCTGCCCAGGTATTAATTTCTAAATCAGTTCGACCAGCTCCAATATTGTCGCCTTGAGCATTAACTACCCAAAGTTTTGGTTTAAGGTCGGAGTTATTATTATAGACACTATAGAGTAATCTGTCGCCTTGGCTAGACCATTGGGTCTGAACTCCGCGACCTTCAATAACGGTTGATTTAAAGTTTTCTCCGTTTAGACCAACGAAGAATAATTCTTGGCGGTTAAAGTCAACGCCCTTGGTATACATAGCGACTGATTGATTATTGGGGGACCAGGAAGAGATAACTTTGTCGGCATTTTCACCGATAAATTCCAGGGCCTGAGCTTTTGAGCCATTGCTGTCTGAAACTAGAAGCCAACGATTGTCGGGATCAACGCCAATACTTTTAGAAACTATTTGATTACCGTCGCTGGAAAAATCAAAACTTTCCCAATGTTTTGGTAGGGTAGTTTGACGGTTAGTATTGAAGTCATAAACAATATTAGAGCCATCCGGATATTCTAACACGGCTTTGCTGGCAGTCGGGGACCAAGTGATCTTATCAACATTATGAAAGATTTTGTCAGTCATTGGAACAGCCTCTCCATTTTCATCTATTTTATAGAATTTTCCGTCAGTTTTATTATAATATTGAACGTCTTTCCCGTTACTGCTTAAAATTGGGCTAAGACTCGGTCCGCTATTAAGCGAAGTTATTTTAGTCAGGCCTCCTTGAGCTGTGGGGCTGACTACTGGGGCGGTAACTTGGGGTTGGGTAATTCCGGGGGAAGTGGGAACTCCACCAGGACCGGTAGTTGTGCCTATTTGTTGACCACCTTCGCCGGCTATCGGCAATCCTCCAGGACCGGTAGTTGTGCCGATTGGTGTTGGCAGGACCTTAATTGTTTGTTTAAAAAATAGGTTGTATATAAAATAACCCAAGACAGAAACTATTATTAGGAACCCAATAATTAGAAAAATTTTTTTATATTTGGTCAAAAAATTCATTTGGTTTATTTTTAATTTTATGTTATACTTTAAAAGTAAAAGTATTGTGATATTTACCTTAATATTATATAATATAATTACAAATAAAACAATCTGGGTTTAAGGGTGTTTAGGGTTGAAAATATTTTTATATTCTAACGATAAAATTTTTAATATTAAATATATGGGTTTGTTTTTCTCGTCCGACAATACTTATTTAGGTATTGATATCGGTGATTCTTCTCTTAAAATGGTGGAACTCGTTAAAAAAGGCAAGAAAATTGTCTTGAATAATTATGGTTTTAGTGAAGATTTAAGTAGTTCTAATAAATTGACTAGTACTGATGACATTGAATACGTAGCTAAATTGATTAATAAAGTTAAAAAGGATATTGGAATTTCTGCTGGCAGTGCTAGTGTTTCTTTGCCTAGTTTTTCAGTCTTTTCTTCGGTTATCAATCTCTATAATATTAATAAAAAGAATATTGCTGAACATATTAACGAAGAAGCTAAAAAAGTGATTCCTTTGCCTCTAGAGGAAATGGTGTTGGATTGGAAGATAATTCCGCAGACTAATCCTGATCCTAATAATCCTAATAATAATACTCGGATATTCTTAACTGGTAGTCCGAAGAAATTAATTAAAAAATATATTAATATTTTTAATACCGCTAAAATCAATTTGGTTAGCTTGGAAACTGAAACCTTTTCTTTAATTCGTTCTCTTTTGGGTGATGACAAGTCAACCGTGATGATCGTTGACTTGGGAGATAATAGTACTGATATTTGTGTAGTTAAAGAAAGTATCCCCTATCTTAATCGAAGTATTAATGTTTCCGGCAACACCATTACTGCTGCTATTAGTCAGAAATTGGGAGTTAGTTTGGAAAAGGCCAGTCAATTAAAGTTTGATTTAGGGGTGGCTGCTTTGGGCGAGAGTCAGATTGCCGTTCCGCAAATTATTATGAATGCTGTTAACCCTATTGTTAATGAGATTAAATATATGGTGGACCTTTTTGAGACTAGTAATAATGAGAAGGTAGAAAAGATTATTCTGTCTGGTGGTGGGTCAATGCTCATTAACTTATCCAATTATTTAGAGAATGTTTTGAACATCCAAGTTATTATTGGTAACCCTTGGTTTAGGGTCTCTTATCCACCAGAGTTACGTCCGGTTTTGTCAGAAATTGGCCCTCGATTTTCTATCGCTATTGGTTTAGCGATGCGCAGTATTGAGTAATTAATAATTTTTATATTATGCCCTCCAATTTAAATAATCAGCCAGTTGAAAATAAGAAGCCTTGGTATCGGCTTTCGCTTGATTTTCATTTGGGTAAAATGAAATTGAATAAAAAGATCGGACCAGTTGTTAGTCGTAAAAAAAATATTAAGGATATCCGTTCTCGATCAGTTAGTGATGGAACTGATGGTATTGGCGTAGAGAATCCTGGCGTTTTAGATATTGATTTAATTAAGGACGAGGTCCCGGTTATTTTTGATAAGAAGAAGCATTTTTATACTTTGGGTGCTTTTATTATTCTGTCTTTATTCTTGGTTTTTGAAGTTTATTTTTTTCTATATACCTGGGAACGGCAAGAGATTAGCAAAAAATCTGTAGCTCTGCAGGAGGAGGTTACTCGTCTGGATCAGGAGATAGCTTATTTCCAAAAACAGGCCGCCCCGGCCATTGAGTTTAAAAAACAAATTATTAGCGCTACCCCTCTTTTTGTTAGCCATACTTATTGGAATAATTTGTTTTCTTTCTTAGAGAGAAATACCTTAGTTGATGTTTATTATTCTGGCTTTGTTGGTGATACTTCCGGTTCGTATTTACTCCATTCCTGGGTAAAAGATTTCCGGGCTATTAGTTTCCAACTTAAAACAATTTTAGCTGATAGTCATACGGCTAATGCTAAAATTAGCAATGAAAAAGTAAATGGCGGAGATCAGAGTTTAGGCGTGATGTTTGACCTTGGTTTGTCGGTCAAGCCTAGTATTTTTACGGAATAAAAAATAATTGTTTATAAAATATGGAAATGCCTTTGTCTAGTGAATTAAAAAATAATGCCCGACCGAGTTTAAAAAATACTCGTCGTTTAGCGGTTAAAGAGAAGAGTCCAGAGCAAAAACATCGTCAGAATTTGATTAATAGACTTCTGAATGATTATTTTGGGGCTATTATTGCTCTTTCTGTTATTGTTATTTTAGTCGGCTCTTATTATTTCATCATTCTGCCACGTTATCAAAAAATAGTTGCAACTATTAATGCTACTTTTTACGAAACTGATCAATTAACTCCAAAATATAAAGAATTAAGTGATTATCAGTCGTTGATTGAGGTTTATAAGAATATTAGTCCGAGCGATGTTTTAAAGGTTAAAGGTTTGGTTCCTCAGGAATATTTAAAGGAAGACCTTTTTACGGAAATTATTTATTTAGCTTCTACGCAAAAATTAACAGTCAATTCTTTAAATATCTCTAAGGATGGTGTCGCCACCTCCACCCCTGTCAGCGGCCGTACGGCTGGGGCTAATACTAACGGGACTTCGACCGCCGGTAATTTGTCCTCTCTGAAACTTCCTAGTGGTGTCGGCGCTTTTAATGTCAAACTTTCTTTGGGAAATGTTGATTATCCAGCGCTGAAGACCTGGTTGCGAGCCATGGAAAATAGCTTGCGGATTATTGACGTTAAATCTATTTCTTTTGATCCTAAATCTGGTGCTGCTGTTTTGGATATGACTACTTATTATTTGAAAAAATAAATTTTTATATGAAAAAAGTTTTTAAATTACTCGCTTATATCTTTGTTTGTTCGGTTATTGTCTTTGGTGTTGTTCTGATTGTTTATCGTCAGAATATTTTTGAGTATTTAAATTCGGTTAATAATTTAGGGCGGTCAACCGAGGCGGTTCGTAATGGTATTCAGAAAGATAATAATGCCAATGCCGAGTCTTTAAATCTATCAGTCATTAATAGTCTCAAGTTTAAAAAAATGCAATTGACCGAGGTTGATTTGACCGGTTTAGATTTAAGCACTTCAACGGCGCCGATTGACGGAGGTATGATTGGAGAAAAACCGGAGCCAACCCCAGTTTTTGAAGTTGGAAACAGTAATCCATTTAAAGCTTTTTAAAACTATGTATAAACCAGAGGAGCTTCTGGCCCTTTTAGAAAAGAAAAATATTATTACTTCGGTTAAGGCCGGAGAAATAAGAACTGCTCTAGACAAGAAAGAAATTGTTTTAGAGCCTTTTTTGCTTAAAAATAAGCTTGTTGATTCTGAGCATTTAGTAGAAGCTAAGGCTGAGCTATATAGTTTAGGCTATAAAAATTTACAAGCTGAGACCATCAAAGATGAAGCTTTAAATTTTTTGAGTCGAGATATCGCTCGTAATTATTCGGTGGTTTGTTTTTTTAAAGACACTACTGTCGTTAGAATTGGATTGGTCCATTATGACTTGAAGGCTATGGAAGCGGTTAGCTTCTTGGCTAAGGGACAGAATTTAAGAGTCGAATATTCTTTGATTTCCGATAAAAGTTTTCGCGAGGTTTTACATAAGTATGATAAGTTAGAAGAGGAGGTCTCAACTGCCTTGGAAGTTAAAGCTAAAGAGAAGGGGGCAGATGAATTGATTACCATTGAAGACAAGTCTGAAGTTCTAAAAGAAGAGGATGTTAATTCGGCTCCGGTGGCTCGAATTGTTTCGGTTATTATTCGTCATGCTGTTGAGAGCCGAGCTTCTGATATCCACATCGAACCTTTTTTAAACGAAAGTCGCGTCCGTTATCGTATTGATGGTATTTTGCATAACTCTTTAATTCTACCAAAATCAATTCATAATTCCGTTGTTGCCAGAATTAAGGTTTTGGCTAAACTAAAGTTGGACGAAACTCGTATCCCTCAAGATGGTCATATTCGTTTGATTATTGATTCGCGGGAGATTGATTTTCGTGTTTCAACTCTGCCTCTGGGATCGATAGAAAAAGTTGAGCTGAGAATTCTAGACCAGGCCAAGAATTTAACTAATTTGGAGGACCTAGGGTTTAACAAACATGTCTATAATGTATTGAAGGAGAGTATTAAAAAAACTAGCGGTATTATTTTAATGACCGGTCCGACCGGATCCGGAAAAACCTCCACTCTCTATTCTATTATTACTGTTTTAAATAAGGAGACGGTTAATATCTCGACCTTAGAAGATCCAATTGAATATCAAATTAAAGGCGTTAATCAGTCTCAAATTAGACCGGAGCTTGGTTTTGATTTTGCTACTGGACTTCGTTCTTTCTTGCGTCAAGATCCTAACATTATCATGGTTGGAGAAATTCGAGATGAGGAAACTTCGGAGTTGGCTGTTCATGCTGGATTGACCGGTCACTTAGTTCTATCAACTTTGCATACCAATGATGCTTTAGGTTCGGTTTTTCGTTTACTAGATATGAAAGTTGAACCATTTTTGTTAGCTTCCACTTTGCGCTTGGTAGTTGCTCAGCGTTTGGTCCGAAAGCTTTGTCCTTATTGTAAGAAGGAAGGAAAATTACCGGAGAAAGTGTTGTCGGAGATGGTCGCTATTATGTCCACATTACCCCTGGAAACTTTTCAGGCTGAAAATTTAAATATTAATAGTTTTGAAGATATTAGGACTTCTAAATTTTATGAACCAGTTGGTTGCACTCGCTGTTCCAACACCGGATATTTAGATCGATTAGCTATCGCCGAGGCGGTGGTTATTAATGAGGAAATTAAGGATTTAATTATTAATCGTCGCAATGATTTAAATAATGACTCTTTAAGACATAGTCAATTATTTGTCTCTCTTAAGCAGGACGGCATCTTTAAGGTGCTGGCTGGTTTAACTAGCATCGATGAGGTGCTGAGAGTGGTAGAAATTGAAAATCTATAATTATGCCAATTTACCGCTACAAAGCTGTTAATTCCAAGGGTAAAAGCGTTCATGGTCAAGTCATTTCTTATAATGATGAGGCGGCCGAGAACCGAGTAAATTCCTTGGGCTTAGAAATAGTTTGGATTACTGATATTACTGATAATGTCCTTAATCGTTTTTGGTTATGGTTACAAAAGATTAAGACTCGCGATTTAGTTATTTTTTCACGTCAGTTCTCTCTACTGGTGTCTTCTAATGTTGGCATGGTTGAAGCTTTAGCTACCGTGCAAGAACAAACTGAAAATATAAAGTTAAGATCTATTTTGGCTGAAGTTACTTATGAAGTTGACGGTGGAGCGTTATTGTCAGAGGCTTTGCGCCGCAAGGGTGGTAGAACTTTCTCAGCTTTCTTTATTAATGTTATTCACGCTGGTGAGACCTCGGGTAAATTGGATGAGGTTTTAAATTATTTGGCTGATGAAATGGAGAAGGATTTTGATTTAACTAGTAAGTTTAAGGGGGCCATGATTTATCCGACCATTGTTTTGACTGGCTTGGTCGGTGTTGGTTTTGTGATGATGCTTTTTGTGATGCCTCAACTTACTGCTATTTTACAGGAAACCGGAGCGCAATTGCCTTGGGCTACCAGAGTGGTTATTTGGGCCGTTGATTTTTTGCAGAAGTATTTTATATTTATCGTTATCTTTATTATTCTTTGTGTTGTGGGCTTGAGATTTTTTGTTCGTTCGGAGTATGGTCGAATGAAAGTTGATTATTTGAAGTTGAATATTCCGGCTGTTGGCAAATTATTTCGTCTAGTGTATTTAATTCGTTTTTGTCGAGCTTTTAGTACTTTGCTTCGAGGTGGTGTTAGTCTAGTCAAGAGTTTAGAGATCAGCGCTGATATTGTCCGTAATAAAGTTTATCAAAAATTAATAATGGAAACTATTGATCAGGTTAATGAGGGAAGTTCAGTTTCGTCTGTCTTTATCACTAGTCGAGAAATACCAAAAATGATTCCACAAATGATGGCTATCGGCGAGAAGACTGGTAATTTAGATAATGTTTTAGAGAAGATCAGTGTTTTTTATAGTCGGGAGTTGGCCGCTAAATTAAATAATCTTGGTGTTATTTTAGAGCCACTGATTATGATTATTTTAGCTGTCGGTGTTGGTATTATGGTCGCGGCTATTATTTTACCGATGTATAACGTTGCTACTAGTTTCTAAAAATGGTATAATGTTTAAAGATATAAAATTATTTAATATAATTAATACCTTTTCAGGTTGTTGGGTTAATTCCTAGGATTAAATTAATAACCGGGGGTAATGATGGGGGGTGAATTATGAAAAATAAAAAAGCTTTTACCTTGATCGAATTATTGGTAGTTATCGCCATTATTGGTTTATTGGCTACTTTGTCAGTTTTAGCGTTAAACAATGCTAGAGCTAAGGGTCGTGATGCTAAACGTGTGTCTGATATCAAACAAATTCAGACTGCTTTAGAACTGTATTTTAACGACAAACAATTATATCCAGCCACACTAGTTACTGGTTCAACTATTACCAGCACTTCGAGCGCAGGTACTTCTACTTACATGCAAGTTATCCCAAGTTCTCCAACTCCTAACGTTTCTACAAGCGTTACCGGTTGCGGTGGAACTGATTATACTTACGAAATGCAAGAAGTCGGTGCTAGCTATACTTTAAAATATTGTTTAGAGGGTAATGTCGGTGCTATTCCTGGCCAGACTTTACACACTGCTACCAACGCTACATTGTATACCGCTGAGTAAGTTTCTGTTAGCTTAAGCTATTTAAAAAGTCCCTTGATAATTCAGGGGACTTTTTTGTTAGGAAGACCTCTTTTTTATTTATAAATATGATATAATAGGGATATGAGTGAATTAATATCCAAATTTCAATCCGAACCTTCATTTCTGCAATCAGATTTGTGGGCTAATTTTCAGGCCAAAAGTCATTGTGCTAACAAGAAAGTTGGCCAGTCTTATTTTTTTAGGAAACCGTTATTTTTTGGTCAATATTATTTGTATGGGCCTCGGGTTAAGGGTGATGATTTAAGTTTGGCTGCCAGTGATAGTCAGGCTATATTCATTCGGTTTGAGCCTAATTCAAAGACATGGAGTGGTGTTGGGAATAAGACTATTAGTATTCAGCCGGCTAAAACTATTGTTTTGGATCTAGATAAAAGTGAAGATGAACTTTTAGTTGGTATGCATCAAAAGACTAGATATAATATTCGTTTAGCTCAGAAGAAGGGAGTCAGGATTATTGTTGATAATAGTCGAATTGATGATTTCTTAGTTTTATTAGCCGAGACGACAAATCGCGATAATTTTTTTGCTCACGATGGTAATTATTATCGACTGATGGCCGGTTTTGATTCTAATTTTATTAGATTGGTTTTAGCTGAGTATGAAGGAAAAATTATCGCCGCTGGTTTATTCTGCTTCTGCTTTAAAACGGCTATTTATCTTCATGGAGCGTCATCAGATAAGTTTCGAAATGTTATGGCACCTTATCTCTTACAATGGGAAGTAATTAAAATGGCTAAAGAACAGGGTTTAAAATATTATGATTTTTATGGCATTGATCAAATTAAATGGCCGGGGGTAACTCGTTTCAAGGAGGGTTTTGGCGGGGAAGAAGTGAATTACGCTGGAACTTTTGATTTAGTGTTAAAACCATTTTGGTATTTTATTTATAATTTTATTCGAATTGGGAAGAGAATGATTAGAAAAATAATATGATTGAAATCAATAATACTACTAAGACTAAAATCCCCACTGTTAAACTCAAAAGAATAATTGAGAAGTTTATCGTTAGCTATAGTCTTTCTGATTTTTCAGTTTCGGTGGCAATCGTTGGCGACCAGAGGATGCGGACTCTAAATCATCTTTATCGTGGTTATGATAAGCCGACTGACGTTCTGTCTTTTTCTGGTTTAAATGAAATAATTATTGATATTAAGGCGATTGAAAGACAAGCTAGAGAATTAGGTAAGAGTCGTGATTCGGAATTGTTTTTTATCCTAGTTCATGGTCTACTTCATCTAATTGGTTATAATGATGAGACTGAAAAGGAAAGGTTAAAAATGATTTCCTTGGGGGAAGATTTTTTACGTCTTTTGTGATATAATTTTAATATGAAAAAGTCTGGTTTTACTTTAATTGAATTAATTATTGCTGTTTCTATTATTGCCTTAATAGTCAGTGTTTTTTTAGCTAATTATCCTGGTAGCGAACCCCAATCTCAATTAATTAATGCCACCTCAGCCTTAATGCGTGACTTGAGATTAGCCCAGACTAAGGATGCTACTAATATTAATTATGGTTCCAGTCCTGTCTCGGGGTGGGGGATAAGTTTGGCTGATGATAAATTGTCATATTATCTCTTTGCTGATGTTAATGGAGATTCAGTTTATAATACCAGTACGGAATCAATAGTTTCTAAGGGTGGGCGCGAGATCACTCTGCCGGTTGGAGTAATTGCTTCCAGTAATGATTTGGACAATTCGATTATTTTTTATCACGATCAAGATATTCTGAAGACTGATATTTTAGACGAAGATCCCGTTTTCTCTGTCACTTTAATTGAGACTAGTACTGGTGCTTCAAAACATGTTTATGTTAATAATTATGGCTTAATTTATTCTGATTTATGAAGTTTTTAAACCAAAAAAACAAATCGGCTTTTTCGCTTCTGGAAACAGTTGTGGTTCTTTTTATTGTCTCAGTTGGTCTAGTGAGTGTTTTGTCTTTAACAGTCGATAGCGTGCGGGCCCAGAATTTAAACAAGAATAGTTTAGTT
>JBAYNC010000024.1:0-12122 GCA_041679025.1 Patescibacteria group bacterium | reverse complement strand
GCTCGTGGTATTACCATTGCTACTTCTCATCAAGAGTATGAGACTGCAGCTCGACATTATGCTCACGTTGATTGTCCTGGTCACGCTGATTATGTTAAGAACATGATCACTGGTGCCGCTCAAATGGACGGTGCAGTATTAGTAGTTGCGGCAACTGATGGTCCTATGCCTCAAACTAGAGAACATATTTTGTTAGCTAAGCAGGTTGGCGTTCCTTATATCGTTGTTTTCTTAAACAAATGCGATATGGTTGAAGATAAGGAATTAATCGACTTAGTTGAGGAGGAAGTTCGCGATTTATTAAAGAAATACGAATTCCCAGGAGACATTACTCCAATTATTCGTGGTTCAGCTTTGAAGGCCTTGGAAAATCCAACCGGTCCTGATGCTCAACCAGTTTTAGATTTATTAAAAGCTTTAGATGATTATATTCCAGAACCAAAGAGAGAAATCGATGAGCCATTCTTAATGCCAATTGAAGATATTTTTTCAATTGAAGGCCGTGGCACCGTTGTTACTGGCAGAATTGAAAAAGGTCAAATTAAGGTTGGTGATGAAGTTGAAATCGTTGGTTTGATGGACACTAAGAAAACTACCGTTACTGGCGTTGAAATGTTCAACAAGCAATTAATGGAAGGTATGGCTGGTGATAATGCTGGTTTACTATTACGTGGCACTAAGAAAGATGAAGTAGAGCGTGGTCAAGTTTTAGCTAAAACTGGAACTATCACTCCTCATACTGAATTCGAAGCTGAAGTCTACGTTTTAAGCAAAGAAGAAGGTGGTCGTCACAAACCTTTCTTTAATGGCTATAAACCTCAATTCTATATCAGAACTACCGATGTTACTGGTGATATCACTTTACCAGCTGGAACTGAAATGGTTATGCCTGGAGATACTGTTAATTTGAATGTCAAATTAATTTCCCCAATTGCCTTACAAGAAAAGCAAAGATTTGCTATTCGTGAAGGTGGCCGAACCGTTGGTGCTGGTGTTGTTACTAAGATTACTAAGTAGTCACTTAGGCTCGCTCTTTAACTAGAGCGAGCTTGTAGTGTTTATTTAACTAATATAAACAAAAAGATAAAATAAAAACGTACATTATGCCGGAGAAAAAAATTAAAAAAGAAGAGACTGATTCCAAGCAGAGAATCCGTATTAAAATTAAGGCCTTTGATCACAAAATCATTGACCAGTCTACCAAGACTATTATTGAAACTGCTCAGCGTACTGATGCTACTATTTTTGGTCCTATCCCACTTCCAACTGAGAAGCGTAAATACACTGTTAATCGCTCTACTTTCGTGCATAAGAATGCTCGAGATCAATACGAGATGCGTATTCATAAGCGTCTGATTGACATCGTTGATCCAACCGCTAAGACAATTGAGGATTTAACTAACCTTAGTTTACCAGCAGGGGTTGACGTCGAGATAAAAATGCAGTAAAATTGTTTGTATATTACATATCTATTTCTTAGTCAAAATTTTCGGTAACTCTATTTATAGAAAGTGCCTAAAATCAAGACTTCGAAATCAGGAGAAAACCACCAAGCAAAAAAATTAAACAATAATTTTTGAAGTCCGTTAATTATTAATTAATTATGGCTTTGGCTGGTTGACATTAGTTTAGACCAGTTTTTTTATTTTAAATAAAAGTATGAAATTCATTTTAGGAAAAAAATTAAACATGACTCAGATTTGGGAAGGCGATAAAGTGGTGCCAGTTACTCCAGTAGTAGCAGGGCCTTGTTTCGTGACTCAAGTTAAAGATGAGAAGAACGACGGTTATTTTGCTCTTCAGGTTGGTTTTGATACCAAGAAAGAAAAGAATGTCAAAAAACCACAACGTAATCATTTGGCCAAGAGTGGTCATAATAATTTGAAATATGTTAAGGAGTTACGTTTAGTTTCTCCTATTGATGCCAAAATTGGTGATGTTATTACTACCGAAACTTTTGCTAAGGGTGATATTGTTGATGTTGTTGGAACTTCCAAGGGTAAGGGTTTTCAGGGCGTTATGAAGCGCCATGGCTTCAGTGGCCACAAGGAAACTCATGGTAATAAAGATCAGCAGAGACATTCCGGTTCAGTCGGTCCTAAAGGCCCAGCTCATGTTTTTAAAGGAACTAGAATGGGTGGACAAATGGGCAACGAACAAGTTACTACTTCTAATCTGGAAATAATCGAAATTGATACTCCTAATAATATTATTTATGTTAAGGGTTCAGTTCCGGGAGCAGTCAATTCTTTAATTATCATCAAGGGTAAGGGTGATTTACAATTCAGTTCTTTAGTAGCTTCAGAGGAAGCTCCAGTAGTAACTGAAGAAGTAAAGATTGAAGAAGTAGCTCCGATTGTTGAAGAGGTGTTAACCGAAGAAGCTATCGCTCCAGTTGTTTTAGAGGCTGAGGTTGAAAATAAAGAAGAGGTTAAGGAGGAAGTTAAAGAAGAAGAAGTTAAAGAAGAGGAAGTTAAAGAAGAAATCAAAGAATAGTTTATTTTATTAATTATTAATTCGCATATAGTATGTCAGTGAAAATTAATGTGTATAACCAAAAAGCTGAGAATGTCGGCACACTGGATTTAAGCGACAAAATCTTTAAGGTGGCTTTAAATAATGATTTATTGCACCAAGCAGTAGTCTCCCAGATGTCTAATGAGCGTCAAGTTTTAGCTCACACCAAGACTAAGGCTGAGGTTTCCGGTGGTGGAAAAAAACCTTGGAAACAAAAAGGTACCGGTCGGGCTCGTGTTGGTTCTAGTCGCTCACCAATTTGGCGTGGCGGTGGTATTATTTTTGGTCCAAGAAATGATCGCAATTTCAAAAAACAAATTAATCAGAAAATGAAGCAGAAAGCAATGTTTATGGCCTTGTCTGACAAGGTTAATAATAATACTTTAGTGGTTTTAGAAAAATTAGAAATGCCTGAATTTAAAACTAAGACTTTCAGTGAGATGTTAATTAATTTAGAAAAGAAGGTTTTAAATGATACTCGACGTAATACTTTAATCATCAATGATCAGAAAGATGAAAAGATTAAATATTCCGGTCGTAATCTTAAAGGGGTTGAAATTATTAATTTAGAAAATCTTAATTTGGTTGATGTTCTAAAATATAAGAATTTAGTTTTGACCAGCGAAGCGGTTAAAAAATTAGAAGAAAGATATAAATAAATTATATGGCAATATTTAGCAAAAAAACTAATGATGATTCGCAGGCTAAAGTTAGTCCTGCGAAAAAAGATGTTAAGGCTAAGTCAACAGAAAAGAAGACTGAGGCTCCATCAATGAAAGATTTGTATTCCGCTGAAACTAAGAAGGAGAAATCAGCTGCTAAAGCTAATAAGGGCCTTAGTTTAGCTTATCGCGTTTTAGTTAAGCCATTGGTTACTGAAAAGGCAACTAATTTGAGTGGTCAGAATAAATATGTTTTTATCGTTGATATCAGTACCAATAAAATTGAAGTGGCTAAGGCAATTTCTGAAGTTTATGGAGTTAAGCCAAGCCAAGTTAATATTGTTAAGATGAAAGGTAAGCAAGTGTCTCGCGGCCGGACTATCGGTCGTCGTAAAGATTTTAAAAAAGCAATTGTTACCCTTAAAAAAGGCGAGACAATTAAAGTTTACGAAGGCGTGTAATTAAATTTTAAAACTATGGGAATCAAAAAAGTAAAACCGACCACTCCAGGCAGACGCGAAGCGACTTTCGACGATTTTTCCGATATCACTAAGTCAAAACCAGAGAAAGGTTTGGTTCAATTTAGAAAACAAAAGAGTGGCCGTAATGCCCAAGGTAAGATTACTGTTCGTCATCGTGGCGGCGGAGCTAAAAGATATTTACGTTTAGTTGATTTTAAACGTGATAAATTTGGTATTCCAGCGACTGTTAAGGCGATTGAATATGATCCAGGTCGCGGTGCTCGTATTGCTTTATTATATTATGCTGATGGTGATAAACGTTATATCGTTGCCCCAGTTGGTATTAAAGCTGGCGATCAAATTTTAAGTTCTAAAGAATTGATTGAAATCAAGGCTGGTAAT
This sequence comes from Patescibacteria group bacterium, assembly GCA_041679025.1. Classification (GTDB taxonomy): domain Bacteria; phylum Patescibacteriota; class Patescibacteriia; order Patescibacteriales; family UBA12465; genus CG1-02-41-21. The sequence continues at coordinate 8,080 of JBAYNC010000024.1, read as the reverse complement.
GCCATGCCACTTAAATTTATTCCAGCCGGTGTTAGTGTTAGTTGTATTGAGTTGATGCCAGGAGAAGGCGCTAAGATTGTTCGTGGCGCTGGTAATGTGGCTTTTGTTATGGGTGTTGAAGGAAAATATGCTCAAGTTAAATTACCATCAGGTGAAATCCGTTTAATCAAAAAAGAAGGTCTTTGTACTATTGGTCAGGTCAGTAATCCAGATCGAATGCATGTTGTTATTGGTAGTGCTGGTCGTAATCGTCATTTAGGTTGGAGACCAACTGTTCGTGGTACAGCCATGAACCCTAATGCTCATCCACATGGTGGTGGTGAAGGTAATCAGTCTATTGGTCTTAAGACTCCAAAGACTAAATGGGGTAAACCAGCTTTTGGTGTTCGAACTAGAAGGAAGAGTAGCTCTAGCCGTTTAATTATTAAACGTCGCGGTAAAAAGAAATAATCTAAATATATAAAAATATATGGGAAGAAGTTTAAAAAAGGGACCATACATCAATGAACGGCTCCTAAAAAAAATTCAAGCTTTAAAGCCAGGTGAAAAATCTGATATTAAGACTTGGGACCGCGCTTCAGTTATTACTCCGGATATGGTTGGTTTTACTATTGGTGTTCATAACGGCAAGCAACACACTCCGGTTTACGTTGTTGAAAATATGATCGGTCATCGTTTGGGAGAATTTTCTCCGACTAAGAAATTCTTAGGTCATGGTGGAAAAATGGCTAAAGATCAGGCCGCCGCTAAAAAATAATTTTTTTATTAATTCAATCATATGGAAATTAAGGCCAGTTTAAATCAATTGCGCATGTCTCCCAGAAAAGTTCGTCTGGTGGCTGACATCGTGCGAAATATGAAGACCGATAAAGCGTTGGATCAATTACGTTTTGGTAATAAAAAAGCGGCTTTGCCACTATTAAAATTAGTTGAGTCAGCTGTGGCTAATGCTGTTAATAATTACGATTTAGATCGAGATAACCTTTTTATTAAATCAATCATGATTAATGAAGGCGCTACTTTAAAACGTTGGATGCCTAAGGCTCATGGTCGCGCGACAACTATCAGAAAACGTTCTTGTCATATCCATTTAACTTTATCCGAACTTAAAGATAGTGGCAAAAAGACTGCTAAAAATGTTAAGGTTGAAGCCCCTGTTAAACTAGAAGACTTAGTTAAGGCTAGTGATGCCCCAACTCCGAAGAAGGTTAAAGTGGCTAAAAAGATTGTTAAAGACAGTGAGGTTGTTGCCACGGAAGCCGTCGACCCTCGAATGGAAGGTCGTCATGGTCATGCTAAGATTGAAGGCGGTAGCTCTAAGGGCTTTACCGGCAAGATTTTTAGACGCAAAAGCGGTTAATATTTAAATTGTAATATATTTTATAATATGGGCAAAAAAATAAATCCAAAAATTTTACGCATCGGTGTCATTAAAAGCTGGCCTTCTATCTGGTTTAGCCGTGGTGATAAATATATCCAAAATGTTAAGCAAGATGTTTTGATCAGAAAGCATTTGATTAAGACTCAAAAAGAAGCTGGCATTGATAAGGTGGAAATAGCTCGTGATGCTAAAAAAATTAATATTGATATCTTTACCGGCAAGCCAGGTGTTTTAATTGGCCGTGGTGGCAATGGTATTGAGGAATTAAAGAAAGTTTTACATCGTAAATTTTTAAGCAACCCAGCTGGTATTCGTTTATCTGATATTAATTTAAATATTAAAGAGGTTAACCAACCTAATTTAAGTGCTCAAATTGTTGTTCAGCAAATGATTTTAGATATTGAAAAAAGAATGCCTTTTAGAAAAGTGATGAAACAAACTATTGGCAAGATTGAAAGAGCCGGTGCTTTGGGTGTTAAGGTGGCTATTGGTGGTCGTTTAAACGGCGCTGAAATTGCTCGAACTGAGAAATTGGTATCTGGCAAAGTCCCACTTAATACTTTAAGAGCTGATATTGATTATGCTCGTGGTACTGCTCATACTGCTTATGGTTGTATCGGTATTAAAGTTTGGATTTATCGGGGAGAGATTTTTGATAAAAAAGATAATAAGAAATAAGCAAATATATGTTGATGCCCAAGAAAAGTAAATATCGTAAGAGCCATAAAGGCCGCCGTGGAGGTAAGGCTACTTCTAAACTGAGTGTCAGTTTTGGTAGTTATGGTTTAAAGAGTTTAGGTGCTCACTGGATCACAGCCAGACAGATTGAAGCTGCTCGTCGCGCCCTAACAAAATATACCAAAAAAACTGGTAAGGTCTGGATTCGAATTTTTCCCGATAAGCCAGTGACCATGAAGGGTGGAGAAATCCCAATGGGTAAAGGTAAGGGTTCAGTGGATCATTACGTTTGCGTTGTTAAACCTGGTATGGTGATGTTTGAAATGGACGGTATTAGCGAGGAATCAGCTCAAGAAGCCATGAATTCCGCTGCTTATAAATTGCCAATCAAATGCCAATTTGTTAAGAAATAATTATTATTTATATGGAATTTAAAGAATTAAAAAGCAAAACCGAACACGAATTACATACCTTCTTGGCTAGTTCCAGAGAAAAATTACGGGAATTACGTTTTAAGGATTCTAATCGTCAATTAAAGAATGTTAGAGAGATTAGAACTATTAAGCAAACTATTGCTCGAGTTTTGACTTTATTAAAAAAGAAGATTAACGGGCCAGCAATTGTGCCAGCCGAAACTAAGGATTTAAATAAGTAATTTTATTTTATATTAATTATATGGCCGAGAAAAAAACTACCCCAGCAATTGTCAAAAAAATAATCCGCAAGAAATTTAGCGGAGTAGTCGCTTCTGATAAAGGCGATAAAACTATTGTTGTGAAGGTTGACCGCGTTAAGGTTCATCCTAAATACAATAAACGCTATAAGGTTAGTCGCAAATATAAAGTTCATGATGAAAATAATGAATTTCATGTTGGCGATAAGGTGACTTTTGTCGAATGTCGGCCTTTAAGCCGAGACAAACGTTGGCGAGTGGCAAAATAGCCCAAATTAGCTTTATAAATTACCAAATTATATGATTCAAGTTCAATCTGTATTAAAAGTAGCCGATAATTCCGGTGCCAAATCAGTAATGTGCATCAGAGTTTTAGGCGGATATAAAAAGCGTTATGCCCGAGTTGGTGATATTATTGTTTGTGCTGTTAAATCAGCTACTCCTCATACCCCAATCAAAAAAGGCGATGTAATTTATGCTGTTTTAGTTCGAACCAAGAAAGAGATTCGTCGTCCAGATGGTTCTTATCTTCGTTTTGATGATAATGCTTGCGTGGTGATTGATAAAGAGAAAAAAGATCCAAAGGGAAGTCGTATTTTTGGTCCAGTTGCTCGAGAATTACGTACCGGTGGTTACATGAAGATTATCTCTTTAGCTCCTGAAGTTTTGTAATCCAAAAATTAATTATAAATTTTATGAATATTAAGAAAGAAGACAAAGTAAAAATCTTAACCGGTAAAGATAAGGGTAAGAGCGGTAAGGTTTTGCAAGTATTACCAGCTCGCGGAAAAGCTAGTGTGGAAGGTTTGAATTTGTTAATTAAGCATATGCGTCCTTCTAAGAAAGGTGAAAAAGGTCAGAGAATTGAATTTCCATCTTTTGTTGACGCTTCTAACTTGGCTGTAATCTGCCCAAAATGTGGCAAAACTACCAGAATTGCTTATAAAATAGTTAAAGGTGAGGGTACTAAGAAGAGTAAAAAATATCGGGTTTGTAAAAAATGCCAAGAGGCCATAGATTAAATTTTTTAAAAAATATGAGATTAAAAGAAAAATATAAAAAAGAAATATTGCCAATCTTAAAGAAGGAATTAAATTTCAAAAATGATTATTTGGCTCCTAAGCTTGATAAGGTTGTTTTAAATGTTGGTTTTGGTAAGCACACCAAGGAAAAAGAATATGCTGCTAATGTTGCTAAGACTTTAACCAGAATTACCGGTCAAAGATCAGTCTTTACCAAAGCTAAAAAATCAGTTTCTGCTTTTAAAATTAGAGAAGGAATGGTAATTGGAGCTATGGTTACTCTTCGGGGTGATCGGATGTATGACTTTATTGAACGTTTAGTTAATATTACTTTTCCTCGGGTTCGTGATTTCCGTGGTATTTCCGAAAACATTATTGATCGTGATGGTAATATGACTATTGGCTTTAAAGAACATTTAGCTTTCCCAGAAATTAAACAAGAAGATATTGATAATATTCATGGTTTAGAAATCACTATTGTTACCAGCACTCAGGATCGCGTCGCTGCTTTAGCTTTATTTCGCTTACTAGGTTTTCCTTTTAAGAAAAATTAATTATTAAAAATATATGGCGAGAACCGCATTAATCGTAAAAGCAAGAAGAACACCGAAATTTTCCACCCGGAAAATAAATCGTTGCTGGCGTTGTGGTCGTATTCATGGCTACATGCGTGATTTCAACTTGTGTCGTATTTGTTTCCGAGAATTAGCTGATAATGGTGATTTACCAGGAATTAAGAAATCCAGTTGGTAATTTTTAAACAATATAAATAAATTATATATTATTTTAATTATAAAATTATGATGACAGATCCAATCGCAGACATGCTGACCAGAATCCGAAATGCCTCCATGGTCAAAAAAGCGGAGATTGTCCTGCCCCTAAGCAAATTGAAACTGGAAATAGCCAAGATTATGGAAAAAGAAGGCTGGGTCGGGAAAATTGATGTTATTAAAGGAGATAATCAAGCCAAAAATAAAAGTGCAGCTTTTGATCGTTTGCACATGGTTTTGAAATACAATGAAGAGCGTCAACCTCGGATTAGTTCTCTGAAGAGAATTTCTAAGCCAGGAGCTCGGATTTATGTTGGTAAAGATAATTTGCCTAAAGTTTTAAATAACTTAGGTATGGCTATCATTTCTACTCCTAAAGGCCTGATGACTAACCGTGATGCCCGGAAGAATCAATTGGGTGGGGAAGTAATTTGTGAGATTTACTAGTTTTATAAATTTTATATTCAATATATATGTCAAGAGTAGGAAAACTTCCAATTAAATTAGCCGCCAATACTCAAGTTAAAATTGAGAACGGGCAGATTGTGGTTAAGGGTCCGAAAGGCGAATTGAAACAAGCAATGCATCCTCATGTTAATGTTAGTATTACAGCTGACGAAGTTAATGTGACCATTAAAGATGTTGCTGACAAGAAGCAATGCGCTTTGTGGGGTTTATATCGCAATTTGATTAATAATATGGTAATTGGAGTTAATGAAGGATTTACTCGAAAATTGGAGTTTAAGGGCGTTGGTTATAAAGCTCAAGTTGCTGGAAATAAATTAATTATGAATTTAGGTTACTCTCATCCAATTGATTTTATGCTTCCTGAGGGTATTACTGCTTCCACTGAGGGTAATTTTATTACTATTTCCGGTATTGATAAGCAATTAGTAGGAGAGAAGGCGGCTCAATTACGTCGCTTGAGATTACCAGAACCATATAAGGGTAAAGGTATTAAATATGATGATGAAGTTATTAGACGTAAGGCCGGTAAGACCGCTGCTAGTAAATAAATAAATATATGAATAAACAAATTGCTAAAAATGCTAAAATGGCTAGACGTCATGGCCGGGTACGCGCTAAGATCAGCGGTACTGGTTTACGTCCCAGATTAAGTGTCTTCAAATCTAATGCTGGATTATATTTGCAACTAATCGATGATGAGAAAGGTTTAACTTTGGTTAGCGCTCATAGTCGTGAGATTAAGGCTGAGGATAAGAAGAAAACCGATATTTCTTTGGAATTAGGTAAGCTTTTGGCTAAGAAGGCAGTAGAAAAGAAGATCCAGAGTGTCGTTTTTGATCGTGGTAGCTATCGTTATCATGGTCGCGTTAAAGCTGTAGCTGATGGCGCCAGAGAAGGCGGCCTGCAATTTTAATTAACATAAAAAGTAACGATTAAAATATGTCAGAAGAAAAAAAACAAACTAGTGAAGTCAGAGAAGCTGCTGTCGCTGGAGCTGTCGCCAAGATAGTTTTTGGTGGCAATGATAACAATAACAACCGTGGTGGCCGTGGTGGTCAAGGCGGTAATCAACGTGGTAATCAGCGTGGTGGTGGTAGATTTGAGAAAAAGGATGAAATGGAACAAAGAATTTTGGATATTGCTCGGGTTACTCGTGTGATGAAAGGTGGTAAAAGAATGAGCTTCAGAGCTTGTGTAGCTTTAGGTGACAAGAAAGGTACTATTGGAACTGGACTTGGTAAAGGTGCTGATGTAACTATGGCTGTTAATAAGGCTGTTAATCAGGCTAAAAAACATTTGATCGTTGTTAATATGATAAATGATACTATCCCTCATGAAGTCCGAAAGACTATCGGTGCTGCTAGTATTATGTTTAAACCAGCTCAAAAAGGTAGAGGTGTTATCGCCGGTGGAGTTGTCCGAGTTATTTTGGAATTAGCTGGTGTCAAGAATGTTACTAGTAAAATTTTAGGTACTAATAACAAGATTAATAATGCCCATTGTACGATTGAAGCTTTGAGCAGTTTAAGAAAGGTAGAAAAAAAAGTTAAGAAGGAAGAAAAAACAGCTGTTAAATAGTTTTAAAATCTATAATTTAATTTGAATACTATGTCATTAGCTTTGAATATCATAAAAAAATCCAAGGGTGGTACCCAGAAGAAGAAACGTGTCGGTCGCGGTAACGCTTCCGGTCATGGTACTTATAGTACTCGCGGTATGAAGGGTCAAAGAGCTCGTTCTGGTGTTTCTGGTTTGAAACGGATGGGCATGAAGAAGCAATTGCTTCAGATTCCTAAGAATCGTGGTTTTAAATCCTTGCAACCTAAGAACCAAGTTATCTCTATTAAGACTATTAATGAACGCTATAAGGATAATGAAATTGTCAGCCCAGAAACTTTAAAGGAAAAGGACTTGATTAAGAGCATCGATTTACCAGTTAAAATCTTGGGTAAAGAATCTTTGACTGTTAAAGGTTTGAAGTTTGAAAAGGTCAAGATGAGTGCTTCGGTTAAGGGAACTATCAAATAATTTTTTAGACGAGGAATTATTTCCTCGTCTCTTTGAATACTAATAATATGATTATCGAAAAAATCAGACAAATTTGGAAGGTGCGTGATTTGCGTAATAAAATACTGTTTGTTTTGGGAATGTTAGTCATCTTTCGATTAATAGCACATATCCCGGTTCCAGGAGTTGATACTCAGGCTTTGAAACAATTATTTAATTCTAATCAGGTTTTAGGTTTGATGGATTTGTTTTCCGGCGGTGGTATGAAAAATTTCTCCATTGTCATGATGGGTGTTGGCCCTTACATCACCTCTTCAATTATCTTTCAGCTTTTGGGGATGATTGTTCCTAAGTTAGAGGAAATGCAGAAAGAAGAATCTGGTCGTCAAAAGATAAATATGTGGACCCGTTGGGCTACGGTTCCTTTGGCTATTATGCAAGCCTATGCCATGATTAATTTACTGCAACGTTCTTCCCGTAATATCATTACCAGTGTTAATAGTTTTGACCTTCTAATGATGGTGGTGACTGTTACTGTTGGTACAATGTTCTTGATGTGGTTAGGAGAATTAATCTCAGAGAAGAAGATTGGTAATGGTATTTCCTTGATCATTTTTGCTGGTATTATTGCCGCTCTACCTCAAACTCTGTCTCAGGTTTTTATTTCTTTTGATAAGTCTCAATTGTTTACCTTAATTGGTTTTGCCGCTATTGCTATTGTGACTGTTGTTGGAGTGGTTGTTATCAATGAAGGTCAGAGAAATATTCCAGTTCAATATGCTCGTCAAATTCGAGGTAGTCGCACCTCTGGTGGTACTACCACTCATTTGCCACTTCGAGTTAATATGGCTGGTGTTATCCCAATTATTTTTGCTATTTCCTTGATTATGTTTCCATCAATGGTGGCTCAATTCTTTGTTAGCGCCAAGACCGCTTGGGTAGCTAATTTTTCCCAGTGGACTATCAATCTCTTTCAAGATCAATTATTCTATGGCATCATTTATTTCTTGTTGGTTTTTGCTTTTACCTACTTTTATACTGAGATTGTTTTTCATCCTGATCAAATCGCTGAAAATCT
>JBAYNC010000023.1:0-12160 GCA_041679025.1 Patescibacteria group bacterium | reverse complement strand
TTTGTTTCTTTATCGAGCTCTGATGCTCATAGTTTGGCTAATATTGGCCGTGAAGCCACGGTATTAGATTTGGGAGCGGTTACTTATCAGGAAATTTATCAAGCGATTAAAGATAAGGATTTAAGAAAAATAAAATATACTATTGAGTTTTACCCGGAGGAAGGGATGTATTATTTAGATGGTCATCGCAATTGTCGTTTTAGTTGTCGTCCAGAGAAGAGCAAGGGGCTAAAAAATATTTGTCCGATTTGTAAAAAAGATTTAACCCTCGGTGTGGCCTATCGGATTGATGAGTTAGCTGATCGAAAGTTAGGATTCATTCCAAAAGATGTTCCGACTTACAAAAAATTAATTGGATTAGATAAAATTATTGCTGAAGCGTTGGGAGTAAAAAGTCGTCAGTCTAAAAAGGTTCAAGCTGAGTATCAGAAATTAATTGATAATTTTGGTAGTGAGCTTCATGTTCTGTTAGATCTTGATTTGAAGATGACGGTTGGAACAGTTAATCCTTTAATTATTGAGGGGATAAAGCGAGTAAGAAGTGGCCAGTTAATCATTAATCCTGGGTTTGATGGCCAATATGGTGTTATTAGTATTTTCAATGAGAAAGAGAATAAAAAGATAAAAGAATAATTTAAAAGATATGCGCTTTATAATAAATACTTTAATTTTTTTAATTTTGATCAGCTTTTGCGTTTATTGGTTTAATGATTCTAACCCAGACAGAAATGATCCTGGGAAGATCCCTTATATTGGTAGTATTTTTGGAACGATATCAGAAAAATATGCTGAGTTTCGCTTCTATTCTGAAAGTAGCCGGGGAGGAGTCTGGGATTATATCAAAAATACCGAACAAGTCCGAGAAATTACTGACAGATTCAAGGAGCTTTATCAGTCTGGTCCGAGTTCATATTAGCTTTGTTTTTAAACATTAAGTGCTTCTTCGGAAGCACTTTTTTAATTTCTTCTTTTGTGTTATAATTTTAGTGTTATCTCAATAAATTAAGAGAAAAATAAAATGACTAAAAAATATAAATATATTTTGGCTTTTTTTTCCTGTTTAGCTTTAACTTTGGCCTCAATTCACTCTGTTTCGGCTCTGGACGTTGGTAGCGATACGGTTACCAATGTTATCCAATTATCAAGTGATAACCCGATTAGAATTGCGGCTCGGATTATTAATGTTTTTATGCTTCTGTTGGGCGTTATCGCTGTTAGCTTGGTTATTTTTGCTGGGTTTAAATGGATGACTTCTAACGGTAATGAAGAAAATGTTGAAGCAGCTAAAAAGATTTTAAAAAATGCTGTTATTGGTCTAGCAATTATTTTATCAGCCTGGGGAATTGTGACTTTCGTCCTCGGTCGATTGCTTGGTGATACCGGTAATCAAAATGGTAATGGTGGTAACGGTGGTAATAGTGGTTTAAGATTGGGCGAAGGAGCGATTGGTTCCTGTACTATTCAAAGTGTTTATCCAGAGCCAGAGCAAACTGATGTTCCTCGCAATACCGCTATTATGGTTACTTTTAAGGAGGATGTTAAGTTAGATACAGTTTGTGTTGATGCCTCCAATAATCCTTGCTATTGCGATAATACTAGCGCTTGTGAAAAACTGAATAAAGACAATTTTAAGATTTACGAGGGGGCTAACTCAGCTAGTTCTACTGACGCTATTGTTAGACATCCCGTGGGTGATAATAGAACGTTAGTAGTTACTCCAATTTTACCTCTAGGTTCTCCGGCTGGTAATGTCTGGTATACAACCTATCTTTCTAATGACATTAAAGCTACTTCCGGATGTCCGAATGGAGCTGAATCTTGTGGGATGTTTGATTCTTGTTCAACTGATTATTATCGTTGGCAATTTGAGGTTAATAATCAATTGGATTTAACTCCACCACAAATATCTTTAGGTGGTATTTTTCCGGAGCCTGATAATCTTCGTGATACTATTACAGCTAGCTCTTCTTTGAGGGCGGCCGATGGTTATCTCCAAGTTGTTAATACTCCTAACACTTATATACCAGCTCAATTAGATGGAGCAATTAATTCATCCTCGGCTAATAATCAACCAGCAACAATTGTTATTGATGATTCTTTTATGGGGGGAGAGGACAGTAGTACCGGTTTCTACGTTTTAGTTATTCCGGGAGATAAAGCTCAACTTTATGAGGGTGTTAATCCTCTAAATATAGTTTCTTTTGTTGGTAATAAGGTTTCTTTCCCAGGTTACTTTACTCTAACTGTTGGAGGCGATGGTTCTCATCCAGTTGGTTATCGTTGGGACTTAACAATCCTGCCAGCCCGGAGAGCCGACACCCTAACCATTGGTCCCGATACCTATACTTTTGTGAACGCCACTAGTAGCGGTTATAATATTCGATCCACTAGCAATCGCAATCAGCAAGCCATAGAGATTGCTAGTACTATCTCTGCTCCCTCTGCTTCTGGTTCTTTTATCCAAGCTTCTGTTGTGGGCAGTTCGGTTCATTTGACAGCTCGAATAGCTGGATCGGCTGGTAATGAGATTGATTTAGTGGCTAGCAATTTAGGACCATTTAGTGTCTTGGTTACGCCAATGAGAAATGGGTCTGATGCTGTCTCAACAGTTGTTGTTAAAGACAAGAAAGATAATCCGATGAATTCCACTATCCAAATTAATTTTAGTGAGGCTGTTAACCCGGTGACTATTGCTGGCAGTGCGGGTGATGTTAGTCAGACTATCCAGGTGGTCAGTGATATTGGAACCAAGTCGGATGGAGCTAATTGTTCTAATAATAGTGAGTGTTTATCAGCTAAATGTGAATCAGGGAGATGCGCGGGAAATTATGTTGATGGTAGATTTGAGATTTCCAATGGTTATAAAACTTTAGAATTCAAAACTAATAATGAGTGTGGTGTTAATGGTTGTGGCGAAAAGATTTATTGCTTGCCAGCTGATAGTAATTTACAGGTTAAAATTAATGCCGCTGATTTATCTAGCTGTGCCACCAATGATGATTGCTCCACCAAAACTCCTTATAATAATTGTAGCGGTGCTGCTAGTTTTGTTTGCGGTGAAGATGTTTCTTATGGAAGTCAAAATTATCGGACTGTTAAAATTGGGACTCAATGTTGGTTTAAAGAGAATCTTAATATCGGCAGTATGATTAATGGTTCTGGTGATCAGAATAATAACGATGTAATAGAAAAATATTGTTATAATAACGACCCTGCTGTTTGTGCTGTTTCTGGGGGTATGTACCAATGGAATGAGGCTATGCAATATTCATCCCTGGAAAATTCTCGAGGTATTTGTCCGACCGGCTGGCATATTCCAAACAATACTGATTTTCTCACTTTAGCTGATTATTCGGGCGGTGTTAATAAGGCCGGAGGTAGATTAAAGGCCGCTTCTCCAACTTGGAATGGCTCTGATTCGGTTGGTTTTTCCGGCGTTCCGTCTGGTGTTAGGATCTCTGGCGGTTTATTCGTCTATAATGATAGTAATAAAGCGGCTTTCATTTGGACATCTTCAGTCAGAGACGCTTCTTCTGTTTGGAAATGGGAATTAAGTCATCCAAACATCAATTTCTATCAAGGATATATTACTTCATCAGCCGGAATCTCAGTCCGTTGCGTCCAAGATTCTTATCAGCCCACTACCAAAACTTGTCAGGATGGAGAAGGAAAGAATTATCCTTTAGCTAGAATTGTCCCAATGGTTGGTTTAATGGATACTGCCTTTAACTCTTTGGATAGTAATCGTGATGGTAATGCTGATGGTCCGATTTCTTTCTATGATGAAAATGATAAGGTCGCGACTTATAAAGATAGTTATCGTTGGTCATTCTTTGTAAATAGCCAAATCAATGTTTCTCCACCTAAAATTATTAGAACTGTACCTATGTTGGGGGGCGGCATCCCCAATCTTTCTGATCCGATTATCATTGAATTTGATAAATTGATACTAAGTAGTACTTTGAAGAGTGGATCGAATAAAATTACTATTGGCACAACTACTGTTGAACATAACTTAGTAAATTTGAAAAATACAGCCAATGTCCCGACTGGCTATTGGATTACTAGTGAAAATTTAGATTTTTCTCCTCTTGATGGCCAGCCAGATATTACTCGGGCTAAGATTAATCATTCTATGTTAGGGGAAAATATTTTCTATTCTTCTCAGGTTGGATCGGGAATCAAAGATATTTATCAGAATTGTTTTAAACCATCTAGCGGACCGAGCTGTACTGCTAGCACCATAGCCCCTTCTTGTTGTAACGGTACTGCGGGTGCGATTTTAGAGGATGGTAGTTGTGCGGTTAACAATTAGTTCACAGTATTATTTTATTATCGTTTTATTCCTGCTTTATTTCAGTGTGGGTATAATAATATTATTGATTATTTAATTTAGGGCGACGGTGGCCTGCCTGTTTCGGCCAAGTTGCTGATAGGATCGTATGAGTAAAGAAAAAAAAGCTAAGACTACTGAAGCATCGATGGCTGACAGTGGTAAGAGAATGGAGGCGGCTGTTTCAGCTATGAGCCAGATTAAAGAAAAATTTGGTGAAGGCTCCATTATGAAGTTTGGTGATGTGCGCAAGACTAATATTGATGCTGTTTCTACTGGCTGTTTGTCTTTAGATTTAGCCTTTGGTATTGGTGGTGTTCCTCGGGGTCGAATTATTGAAATTTTTGGTCCAGAGTCTTCAGGTAAAACTACCTTAGCTCAACATATCGTGGCTGAAGTTCAGAAGTTGGGTGGTATCGCAGCCTTTGTTGACGCTGAGCATGCCCTAGATCCTGATTACGCGCAGAAGATCGGAGTTAATATCAAGGAGATGCTTATCTCTCAGCCAGATACCGGTGAGCAGGCGCTAGAGATTGTTGAGACCCTGGTTCGTTCTAATGCCGTGGATGTTATTGTTATCGATAGCGTGGCCGCTCTGGTGCCTCAGAAAGAGATTGAGGGCGACATGGGAGACCAACACATGGGACTTCAAGCCAGACTCATGAGCCAGGCTCTCCGTAAGTTAACTGGTATTGTTTCTAAGACTAAAACTATTGTTATTTTTATTAATCAGATTAGAAACAAAATTGGTGTTTTCTTTGGTAGTCCGGAAACAACCACTGGAGGCAATGCTTTGAAGTTCTATTGCTCAGTTCGAGTTGAGGTTAGACGAACAGCTCAGATCAAACAGGGCGACAAGATTTTAGGTAATAGGGTTCGGGCCAAGATTGTTAAAAATAAAGTGGCGGCTCCGTTTAAGACTTGTGAGTTTGATATTATGTATAATGAAGGAATCTCAGTAGCTGGAGATGTTTTAGACTTAGCTTCAGAAAGAGGAATTATCAAAAAGTCTGGAGCCACTTATACTTATGATGAAACTAAGTTGGGAACCGGAAGAGAAAATGCTAAGCAATTTTTGAAAGATAACCCAAAATTAATTGCTGCTATTCGTCAGAAAGTTTTAATTCAAGATAAGATTGAAGAGCCAGCTAATACTAATGACAAGATAGAGACTAGTGAGGAAAAATAATATGATAGATCAGATTGAAAAACTTAAAGAGATTAAGCCTTTGCATCAGATCAATAAAGAGGTTGGTGGTTTTTTTGGCCGTCTGATTGCTTTCTTAAAAGAGTATTCAGTGATTGGAATTGCTATTGGTGTTATCGTCGCTCAGGCCGCCAAAGATTTTGTTGATGCTTTAGTCTCTGGAGTTTTTATTCCAGCTTTAAACCTTCTGATCCCTAATAATGAATTATCTAGTTTTTCTTTCTTGGTTAGAGGAATAAGATTTGATTTGGGTTCTGTTTTTTCTTCCTTTATCACTCTTTTGATTATCATTGTTTTTCTTTTTCTGCTTTTCAAGGGTGTAATTAGACGAGCAATATTTGGATCAATTGATTTAGAGGAGAAAAAGCTAGAAAAATAATTTTTAGATTAGCAAAAATAAAAAACAGCTCTATTCGGAGCTGTTTTTGTTTTCGGGCATATAAGGTTTACATATTTCCCAGGCTGAGACCATTTTTAGATGAGCCTCGGCTAGTTGTTGGGCAGCATCATGCAAATCTTTAGCTAACTTTTTTCTTCCCCTGCCAAGATCGGCCTGAGATTGTCTCTCGAGGTCCTGGCTTAATTCTTTTATAAATAAAGCCACTTGGTCATAGGTCATGTTTCCTATCTCTTTGGCTAATTGTCGGAGCGACCGATTGTAGCCAGTAATAGTTCTGGGGTGCTTATTTTTCATTATGACCAGGTGCTTTGAGTGGTCAAAGACATCCCTCTCCCCCATTGATATATCATCCAGATGGTCGGCATAGACCAATAGATAATATATATCCAGGCTAAGATTCGGTAGATGTCTAATGATTCTGTGTGTTTCTCATTATCTATTTTTATCACCACACAGTATATTAGTAACAATAGACAGAGCAGGCCACAAGTTTGGTTTACAAATCCATAGCTATCATTATTGTAGCCGTGATCATAATATACTTTGTTAAACCATCCTGGTAAAATCAAGATAGTATTTATGACCTTATTTTCACTTTTAAAGAAGTCTGGATTTCTGTTGACTTCATGAACTACTCCGTTGTAAGTATCGCCATCTCCGATTCCGACCCCGACACTATTTAGAAACGAGCTACAGCCACCAAAAGATGACAAACAAATGAATACGATTCCTATTAGGTATAAAGTTTTTTTCATGATTCTGAGGTTTTATGGTTAGACAAATTTATTTTTAAAAAACGAGTTGATTTTTTATATTATAATAATAGCCACCTTTAGTCAATAGTAACAAAAAAACAGAGACGCTATTTTTATTTTTTGTTTTTCTTGTAGTACTTTATTAGCCTCTCCGTAATCCCCACATCTAAAAAGTATGATTATTATTTGTTGGTTATAAGAGATAAATAATAAAAAAGAGGTTTGATATAATCTCACCTCTTTAGATGTTTTGTTTTTGGTCGCTAGATTGTTTTAGTGGCTAATAAGTGATAATAATCTGCTCGGTCCTCATTAAATACCAGCGAATCAAGCCATCTTCCGTTTTCTCTCATATTAATAAAAGGGCAGCAGAAGGGTTGATCTGACATCTGATTTTGAGAGCCCCAAGCAGGAATCATAAATCTTTTTTGCAGTCCAGGATAAGCTTCGGCTAGGGCTAAAAGCTCCGCTAATGTGCCTGGTTTATACCCAGCATTCATAATCTTAATTACCCCTTCCTTATTTGTGGTATATTCTTTAAATCTAAAAAGTTTGGCTTTGACGGTTACAATCTTGCCTTTTAATTCTGGCGGAAGAGAGTATCTTCCAGAATCGAATTTTGGTCTAAAATGGTCAAACTTTCCAGCAGCGATCATTTCCTCTAATGTTCGGCGATAATCAATAGTTAGCGTGAACTCTTCACTTTGTATTTTGTTAAGCTCATATTTTTCAAGTATAAGCCCGACCTCAGAGATTGGTATTTCATTTTTGTTAATACCGTCTATCAACTTTTCTATAATTTCTGTGTTTTCCATAATATATAATTTTTAATGTGCGATTATTTTTTTATTAGCCTTATTGCTAATATATTAGTGTATCACATTAAAATAATATTGTCAAGTATTTCGACTAAGTTCTTGAAAGAAACTTCATGTAAATGGAAAATTGTTTATAAATATTGACAAAAAGTCTAATATACGCTATGCTATAATGTAGTCGGAAATATCGACAAAATATGTTAGTATCAACTTTAAAACAAATAGGCCTAGAAGAAAAACAAGCTAAAATATATTTGGCTTGTTTGGAATTGGGTGAAACTTCGATTAAAGAAATAGCAAAAAAATCCGGGATTAAGAGGACTAGTATTTATGATATTATCGATGAAATGGTAAATGCCGGGTTGATTAAGGTCACGACTAAAGTAAAAAAGAAAAAATTTATTGCTTCTGAGCCCGAGGAGCTCAAAACTATTATAAAGAAAAGAGAGGCCTTGTTAGATCAAATTATGCCTCAATTAGGATTAATTAATAATAGTGGGTTAATAAAACCGAAGGTTTGGTTCTATGAAGGCGTAAGTGGTCTGAAGAAAGTCTATGATGATACCTTAGAATACAAAGATCATGTGATATATCAATGGGCCTCGAACGACATGTTTGATGCTATTGAATCTGATTGGATTTTTGATTATGTTAAGCGACGAGTTAAGGCTAAGATAAAAGCCTTATGTATTGCCACTAATACTCCCGAAATCAGAGAATTTAAATCTAATGATGTGGCTCAGTTAAGAGAAATTAGAATGGTGCCCAAAGAATCATTTCCATTTAAGATCGAGCTGGACGTTTATGGTAATCGAGTAGCAATGATTTCTGGTAGGGATAAAATTGGTGTGATTATTGAATCAGAATCAATTGCTTCAACTCTTAAAATGATTTTTAAGCTTTGTTGGGAAAACGTTAAACAATAATTATAAATATAAAACAAAAAAACACCAATAAATGGTGTTTTTTATCTGAGCTCTAAACTCTATCGTAGTCAAACCCGCTTTTATTTGGGTAAACTGATAAGCGAAGTGCGAGAGGCGATTTTGGTAATGTTTTAATTATAGGGGCAATTTGGCAAAAAGTCAAAAATGTAGATTTTATTGATTTTTTATCTATCTGGTAGTATATTAAGAATATCTTATAAAAACATTTAAAATTAAAAATTATGAAAAAACTTATCATTTTGCTTATATTATTTTTGGCATTAATGCTGTCGGGGTGTGCTAATAAATATTCCGATGAGCAAGTTAATCAATTAATTCAGCAAGAAAAAGAAAAAAATAGTCTGGAAATAACCAAGCTGCAAGACCAAATAAATCAATTAAAACAGAATACCAGCACTGAATCGACACAGATGAGCACTGGTTCTGAAAGCGTTAGCCAGCTTAAAGAAATAACATATACTAATTCTAGTTATAATTTTTCTTTGAAATTTCCACAAACATGGAAAGGATATACCGTTAAAAATAGAATATTGAGCTGGGGGTCGCTTGGTACCAGTGACTCTATTGATTTTGGTTTTCCCTCCCAAGATTCATTGTTTAATATTAGTGTTCATGCAAAAAATCAATGGCAAAACATTCAAGGCATAGAAGGACCAAAACCAACATATTTGGGAGAAAATAAGCTATATGTTTTTGGATACGACAGTGCTCAAGATGCTAAAAATTCAGAAATAATTGAAAGGATGAAAGAAATAAAATCTATAGTACAAACATTTATCGTTAAATAAAAAAACAACCATTCTAAAAAATAAATACTAAAAGAGCCCTCGATTTTTCGAGGGCTCTTTTAGTAGGCTATTTATATAAAAATCTATATTTTTATTAGAACTATAAAAATTTTGTTATCAATATTCCAATGGTCAGATGATAAATAATTTAATTGTTCTATAATTTTTGGTGCTGGCGACCAAGCATCTGTATAAACAAAATAAAATTTATTAATTCCCAGAGGCTTAATTATATCTTTTATTTGCTTTAAATCACTATTAATATTTTCCGTTTCAGTGGTCATTATTTTATTATAAATACTGCTTAATTTGCTCCCCCAGGGTAAGGAGTAATAAAACATATCTTCGCCCTCAACTTTATAATAGGGCCCGAAACCATATTTTAATATAGCACCAGCGCCAAAAATTTGATTTGATAAAACCACATAGCCATTTTTTCCAGACTCGTTGTCGTAAATTAAATTAATTGCCCGGTAATCAATTTTTCTAATACTGTTAACATTCATATGAGAAATATCATCTTGACGGGGATAGGTTAAATACCAGCTAATAGTTATTAGAACTGAAATCAAGATTATTATTAAATAACGCCAAATTATTTTAACCTTTTTTAAATAAGTAAAAAATATTGATAATAGAACCAGAATAATTGGCCATAAAAACCATTTGGCCACTTGGATTAGCCTGTATCCATAGTTTATTTGATCTCCATAAAAATAATTATCAATTTTAAAGCTGGAAACAAATAACCATGCTGATATTAAAGTGCTGATACTGATAAGGATTATTATTCCCTTTACTTTATCTAATTTTTTAATAGGCCAATAGAGGGCCAAAAAGAAAATTAAAAAGAAATGAATTTTTTCATAAAAATAAATTAATCCTAACCACCACGGATATTTATCCCTTAAATACCAAACGGGGTCAGTAAAAATATTCGCAAAATTACCAATAAAATATAGCGGGTTATAAATAGTTAAGCCGCTATCTTTTAGCCAGTTATAAAGGATAAAGGCTAAAATAACGGCTAGAGAAGCAATTACAAAAATTATCCCAACGAGTAATCTATCTTTAACGTTTTGAATTTTATTTTTTCTTAAAAAATATAAACCGATAGACCAAATTAAAATATTTAAACCGACAAAAGGATGTATGAAGAAAGAGGCTAGGGAGCAAAATATGGCTATTTTTAAATCAGACTCGTTTCGTTGTGATAAAAATAAAAATATAAACAAAATTGCTATTATGCCCCATAATAAAGACAGAGCGTAAGGTGAGGTGTAAGAAAAAATATTTGGAAATAATAAAATAACCGAGATTGGAATTAATAAAAAATTATTTTGAAGCTTTAAACGCCTTAAGAAATAATGCCCGCCAAAAAATATCAAGCCCAAAAATAAGGTTGGGCCTGCCCATCTTTCTAAAAATGTAAAAGATAGGCCGGAAAACATGTTAACCAAAATTTCTAAAACATATTGGCCTATATAAAAAGGCGTTAATGGACTAATTTGTCCATATTCTAATATATATTTTAATGAGCCTTGATGAATTAGGGTGTCATAACCATAAGATAAAACGTATCTAATTGCAATTATTCCGGTAATTAGGAAAAAATATAAAGAGGCCAATATAAGGTTATTTTTTTCAGCTATTAATCTTTTTAACAACAAGAATGTGGCGATTAAAAATAAAGTAAAGCCGATTAAAAAAGGCTTTGGCCAAGGAGTCGGGCTGCCGTCAATAATTGGATAATAAAAAAAATAACCTATCAAAAAAAATAGAATTATAAGAATTGCCCAAAATTCTGGGCTCTTCACATCGGCCTTAAAAATTTTAATGGTAGAAAGGCTTATTTTAACGCTTTTAATTTTGCCAGAAAAATAGAAGAAAAATATGACCCCAAAATTAAATATCAGCCAAGCTAATATTGAGAAATTATTAAGGCCTGTAATATAGTAAATAAGGCTTAAAGATATTGAATAATAGATTAATAAAAATAAAGTTTTAAAAAAATTGCTCGAGGTGATTTTTAAATATTTCAGAATTGGATCAAGACACAAAAAAAATAAAACAAAATCAAAAACTAACAAAAATCCGCCCAAAAAATTGGGAATAAAATTAAAAAGCTTAATAACTGATAAAATTAATAGCACGACAGACAAAAATAAAATCCCTTTTTTACTGATAAGCATACATGATTAATTACAATATTTAGTATAGCAGAATTTTGGATAAACAAAAAAGGCTACAATTTTAGTATGTAGCCTTTTTTGTTGTTTAGAATTATTAATTATTTGAGTTTTTTGATAACCTCGGATACTTTGGGAACATGGATTGAGCCGACATTGTCCGTCGATTTTATATTACTTATATCCTTATTGAAAATAAAATAAGGGTAATAGTAAGGATAAATATTCATTGAACGAGACGGGGCCATCTTAGCTTGTGCTGGAGTTAATAAAGCCAGTCCTAAAACAACCAATAAAAAAGCGGAAAAACTAATTTTTAAAATTTTCATGTTTTTTAATTTTTTATTTCTTAATCTTAATAAATTATTATATCACGTATAAACATTATTGTCAAGTATTTTTCAATATCATTATAAACCCTAATAAAATTAATACTTTTTATATTAGCAGGTTATTATTAAAAACGCTATAATTATCCCATAAAGAATCTCGACAAGCTCAAAAACAAATTAGAGCATAGATTCATGACTGTTTTTGGCATATCTAAAAATCAGATAGCCCCTCCTTCTTTTGTGGCCATTTATGTTACTGATCAATGGAATTGAGGAAAATAATAAAATATTTTTTGAGAAGATAGACGATATTTTTAATTTCGCTATTAATGTTAAAACTAGATTTGAAGATAGTGCCTTGGCCGAAAGAAAAGAGATAATTTTAAACCTC
>JBAYNC010000022.1:0-12250 GCA_041679025.1 Patescibacteria group bacterium | reverse complement strand
CTATTAATCATCGTCTTCTTTTTAACTAGATTAATAAATCAAAAGAAAAAGAACCAAATCACCAAGAATGAAAGTATCTTCTGGTTTATTTTTTGGATTCTAGCCGCTTTAGCCGTTATTTTTTTAAAGACAATCGACAAAGTAGTCGCTGCCCTAGGATTCTCCGGATCCGGTATTAATTTTCTGCTTTATATCGCCGTCATGATTTTATTCTATTTTATTTTTAAGATGCGTCTCAAGATGGTAAAGATCGAAAAAGATATTACCAATATCACCCGAGAGGTGGCTTTAAGAAAATAAAAAATATTAGCAATGCCTCAACCTAAAAAGGCTTTTACCCTCATTGAACTTCTCGTCGTGATTGCCATCATTGGTCTTTTAGCGACTGTCTCAGTTATTGCCTTAAACAATGCCAGATCTAAATCTCGGGACGCTAAAAGAGTTAGTGAGATAAAACAAATTCAAACAGCACTAGAGTTATATTATAACGATCAGAATAGATATCCTCTGACAGCCGAGTTTACTCTTGGCGGAGAAATATTCTCGACCTCTTCCTATGGTACTACTACCTATCTCGCTCATATTCCAGGAGCTCCTACTCCAGCTGATGGAAGTTGTTCGGACTCGGAAAACCTCTTCACTTATATTTCCAACGATGGCTCATCATATTCTCTAACCTTCTGCCTGGGTGTTAACACTGGGACCCTAACCGCTGGAGTTAATAATGCTAATCCCTATGGTATAACTTATCTCAATCCTGGATCAGAAGATGCTGGTTGTCCGGTTTGTGAAGAATGCGAAGCAACGAGCACTCCTGGCTCTGATTGCTCTTGTGATAATATCGATTTTCCTTGTTGTAATCATTGTAATGGAGCTGCTATTTGCCAAGGTGGTACTTATTGCGGCCAGACTATCAATTGTCCGATTGGCCAAGGTTGCAGTAATGGAGTATGCGCTGATTTCTTATGTGGTACTAGCCAAGTTACCGTTACAAGTATTGGCGATCATACTTGTGGCGCCGGCGATCTTTGTGTTTATGATACTGTGGAAATCAACACTCAATGCTGGCTGAAACAGAATATAAATATTGGCACTAGAGTTAATGGTGCTAGCAACCAATCTAATAATAGTTCCTTGGAGAAGTATTGTTATGGTGATAACGTTGCTAATTGCACTACCTATGGAGCGATGTATCAATGGGATGAAGCCATGCAATACACTGAAACAGCCGGGAGTCAAGGTATTTGTCCGACTGGTTGGCATATTCCAACCGATGCCGAACAAAATACTTTAGATCAGTATCTAAATGATGCCACCTGTAACGCTTCTAGATCTGGTACTTGGGATTGTGCTGGCGCCGGAGGTAAATTAAAGGAGGCTGGTACTTCTCATTGGTCATCACCTAATACTGGAGCCACTAATTTATTTGGCTTTACGGCTCTTCCAGCCGGCGCCCGTAATCCTGATGGATCGTTTAGCAATTCGGCAAGCGCCTACTTTTGGTCATCATCCGTCAGCGGGTCCAGTGCTTGGCTTCGGGACCTGTATTATAGCCTTTCGACCGTTCATCGCGACCTTTATCCTCATCCCTACGGCTTTTCAATTCGCTGTTTAAGAGATAGTGATTAAATTAATTTTGCTATTTAAAAAGACTATCTTATTGATAGTCTTTTTTTTATTTTTTAGCACGAATTATTGTACCAGCATCAAATCGATATGCAGAACATCCTCCTCAGGATCAAAAACGATAACAGGAGAAAAACCTCCTTCACCGTTTTTCTTTGAGTCGGAACAAACGATGTTGCCAGACAGAACTGCTCTGCGGTTTTTTAAGTAACATAGAAGCATAAATCCTTCTATTAGAGTCAGGTCTTTGCCGACATTGTTCTTGTTCAAAATAACGGCGTAATCCTTGTTGGTGTCCCTGTAATTTTTCAGGACCGAGAGATCCTTCAGGGAGTGATTGTTGATTTTGTAGAATATCTTGAGGACTTTGCAGGCCTCGTCAGCAATTATTCCCTTCGGAATAATCAAACAAATATGTTTATTCGGATTATACCGGTCTGAGATATCCAACGCAGAAAAATCAAATGATCTTTTCAGGCAGGTTCTATAAAAATTTTCCCACCATTTTCTGACGTTAACCTTAGATTCTTCCTTTATTTTTTTTCTTTCTTCTTCTTTTTTTGTTTTTTCATTATTACTGGTCATCATTATATGGGTCTCCTATTTTTTATGGTTTATGGAAATTGTTAATTAACAGCTTAATAAAAACATCATACAACATTTATCATATTTAGTCAATATACCAGAGAAGAACATAATAATGTATAATAAAAATAGCTAAAAATTAACTTATCCCCATGAAAATAGCCCAAATAGTCTGCACTTACCCGCCCTATGCCGGTGGTATTGGAAATAGCGCCAAGCAATTCACCGAGTTACTAGAAAAAAGCCACGAAGTAACCAATTTTCACCCAGAAAGCATCAAGCCACTAATCAAGGTCGGCCACGGCGCCTTTATCCCTGCCCTCTACAAAAAATTGTCCAAATTTGACGCTATCTTCTTACATTATCCTTTTTTTGGTACGGCTGAGATAATTTGGTTATTCAAGCGCTTTCATCCTCAGAGAAAATTAATAATCTATTACCACATGGATGTCCTGGGCCTTAAACCCCTAACCAGATTATTAAGCCTACCATCACTTCTAATTAGACCATGGTTATTAAAGCAAGCTGACCAGATTGTCTGCTCCAGCCTTGATTATATCAAGAACAGTCAAATCAAAGATATATACAATAAGTATCCGGATAAATTTAAAGAAATTCCCTTCGGCGTTGATACTAAAGTTTTCTGCCCCAATCATCCACACGACCAAAATCTAAAAACCATACTATTTGTCGGTGGCCTAGACCAAGCTCATTATTTTAAAGGAGTTGATAATCTAATTAGAGCCTGCGCTAAATTGGCTAGTCATAATTGGCAACTAATAATTGGCGGTGAAGGTAATCTAAAAGAAGGTTATCAAGCACTAGCTGAGGAATTAAAGATCGGGGAAAAAACTTTCTTCCCCGGCAAACTTAGCTCCCACAAATTGGTTGAAGCTTTCCAATCAGCCTCAGTTTTAGTTCTACCCTCCATTAATTCTAATGAAGCCTTTGGCATTGTTTTGGTTGAAGCCTTGTCTTGCGGAACTCCAGTTATTGCCTCCAATCTTCCGGGGGTCAGAAGTGTTTTTGAAAACAGGAAACAAGGTTTTGTGATTGAACCAAATAATGTTAATGACCTGGCCGAGAAGCTAGAGATTATTTTGCAAGATAATGATTTAAGAGAAATGATGCGTTTAAGGGCGCGTGAATTAGCGGAAGAAAAATATGATTTAGAAATAACCGAAAAAAGTCTCAATCAATTATTTAATTAATTATGAAAATCGGAGTATTGAATAGTCTCTATCCCCCATATCATCGCGGTGGCGCTGAAGTTGTCACCAGCATTTTAGTTTCAGACCTAGAAAAATTGGGTCATGAAGTTTTTGTGATTACTACCTCTCCCGAAAAATCATACTCCGAAAATAATATCTATTATCTAAAATCAAAATATTATCACCTGAACAAGATGCCTCTTCCCCTAAGATTATTCTGGCAAATTAATAATCTCTTTAACTTTCAAAAAAGGAATCAAGTTAAAAAAATAATCAACCAGAGAAAACCCGACCTAATTATCACCAATAATCTCATGGGGTTAGGGCTTAAATTACCAAGATTATTTAAAAAACAAAAGATAAAACAAATCCACATCATCCACGATATTCAATTACTCCACCCTTCCGGGCTGATGTTCTATCAACAAGAAAAAATTATTGACTCTCCTTTAGCCAAAAAATATCAACAATTAACTAAAGACCTAATGGGCTCCCCGGAAGTGATTATCTGCCCCTCTAATTGGCTCCTAGAGCTCCACCAGCGAAGAGGATTCTTCCCTGTCTCACGCACAAAAGTCATCCCCAATCCGATTAAAACCAATCACTCAGTTGATACTTCAAACCGAGATAAAAATAGCTTCTTGGCTGTCGGACTAGTCTCTAAAGCTAAAGGATCTGATATTCTAATTGAAGCTTTTAATAAACTGCCAGAACTAAAGCTAACCATAGTCGGAGACGGAGATTATTTAATGGAAGCCAAAAAAATTGCTCACCAGAATATTACTTTTTTAGGCAGACTAGAAAATAATCAGATTCAAGAATTAATGCTAAAATCAAGTGCCCTAATTGTCCCCTCTCTCTGTTATGAAAATTCCCCGACAGTCATCTATGAAGCAATCGGATCAAAACTACCAGCTATCGGATCAAACTTAGCTGGAATAGCCGAATTGATAAACGAATATGGCGGACTATTATTCAAGCCGGGTGATGCCGATGATTTAATCCAGAAAATTCAATACTTTACTGATAATTATGAAAGACTAAGCCAAGACTTCCCCAAGAAGCCGTTGCCACCAGATAATTATGCCGCAGAGATTATCTCTCTAACAAAAAACACCAGATAATCTGGTGTTTTTTTATTTTAAATAAAATCTAGTTATATTATCCATTAAACCCAAATCCCCTGACCTGTTTTTTAGCCTGCAGATCAAAAATGGTTTTTTTAAGTCCATTTTTGAGAGTCACAACTGGCATCCAACCGAGATCGTTCTTGGCTTGAAAAATATCAGGCAAAGGTAATTCAGTCATAAACAAATTTCGCTCTCTGAATACCACCTTGGAATTAGTCGCGCCGGTCTCTTCAATAATCAAACGACAAACATCAGCCACTTTAACATCTTCATCGGACCCAACATTAACCGGGCCAGTTAGTGGTGAATTAATTAATTTGAAAGCAGCATCAATGGCATCAGAAACATAACAGAAAGAAGAAGAAAAATTCTCATCACCTAAAACTACCAAATCTTCATTATTCAAAGCGTCACTGATAAAGTCAGGGATCATCTGATCGTCATTCAAAGGCATTCTTGGCCCATAAGTACGAAAGATACGCATTATCTTAGTATCAATATTAAATAAACGGCGATAGTCGGCCACCATAGTCTCAGCGAATCTTTTACCCTCATCATAACAACTCCGGGGTGACAAATGATCTAAGCGACCCAAAAAATCTTCTTTAATCTTCTCCATATTATCATTTAAATTCCGTGGACCATAAACAACCGAAGAAGAAAAATGCAAAAACTTAGCACCATATTTTACAGCAAAATCTAATGCATTTTTAATACCCAAAGAATTAGCCATTAGAGTAGCATAACAATTTTCCTCAAAATGACGTGGTGAGGTCGGACAGGCTAAATGATAGATTTCCTGGATACCCTGAAAATTAATTTTAAATTTCTTTAATTCCGGCAAACTTTCCAAGTCTAATGGTTGGCTAATGTCATGATTAATGAAAACGAAATTAGGATTAGGGAGCAAGTGTTCAATATTAGCAGCTGAGCTAGTAATAAAATTATCCAAACAGATAACCTTACACTCCTTCACCAACTCATCACATAAATGAGAGCCGATAAATCCAGCTCCACCCGTTACGAGCACATTGCGCTTATCAAATATAACTTTTGGCATAAATTTATGTATTATAAAATAATTATAACCTAATTATCCATTAAAATAAAGCCCACGCTAACTCCTTTACTAAAACTATCAGAATAGGCATAGAAAGACTCTAAAATCTCCCCGTCCGGAGAAAAAACCCGAACATGAGGCGCTCCTCCCGGACCAGCACCAGTAATAATCTCAGCCAAACCATCATTATTGATATCGCCAGAAGCTAAACTGACTCCATTCTTAAATTTCTCATCATAAGCATAAAACTTCTTTTTTAATTGACCATAATTATCAAAAATCTTCACTAGTGGTCCAGACCCTTCCATTGGAGCCACAATAATTTCAAATTTACTATGTTCAAACCGACCATCAATATTAGCTACAGTGACATTAACTCCACCCTTAAACTTTTGATCATAGACCATAAACTGACTCTTTAATTTTCCCTGTCCGCTAAAGATTCGGACATGTGGCCCGCCACCAAATCCTGGGGCAACAACAATATCAGCTAAACCATCACCGCTCACATCACCTACGGCCACATTAACTCCGCCCTTGAACTTTTGATCATAAGCTAAAAACTGCTTTTTCAATTTTCCGCGATAATCAAAGATCTTGATTAGTGGTTCAGAACCAAAACCAGAAGAAGTAATAATCTCATTTTTAGAATCTCCATCAACATCACCAACGGAAATATTAACTCCAGATTTTAATTTAACATCATAGGCTAAAAACTGACTCTTCAATTTTCCTTTAACATCAAAAATACGAACCATTGGTTGACCACCGAAGCCATTAGCAACCACAATTTCCGAGCTACCATTACCATCAACATCGCCACTGGCAAAATTCAACCCTTCTTTATATTTATTATTATCCGACAAAAATTCTTTTGACAGGCCACCAGAAGGTGTGACAATCTGAATCTTGTTTTGGTGATTCTCAGTATTCTTGACTTGAGAAAAATAATCAGCCACATACGGAGATACCAATAGACGTCCAGAATAGTCATTTAATCTTTCCTTGGCCCAATTAACCGCTCCAAACATATTCAAACGACCAACACCTAATTTACCAATATAATTAGGGTTAGAACTATTAATATTATCAGTGCTACGCAACAGAATATTAGTAATTTCATCTCGACTTAAATTTGGATTAGCCTCTTTGATTAAAGCTAAGGTTCCGGTTACCAGTGGCGTTGCCATTGATGTTCCCGACCAATAGCCATCAAAATATTGACTATATTCGTCGCCAGCTACTGGATTATAAAAAACTGCACCAAAGAAGCTAACACCAGGAGCGGAAATATCAATGCAATTTGAACCATAACTAGAAAAAATCGCCTTTTGGTCCATGGTATCAGTCGCCGCCACTCCAATTACTAAATTTTCACCATTATCACCATCATAACAAGCCGGATAAAATGGAGTCTTATCAATATTAACGCCATGATTTTCACTCTGATCATTACCGGCGGCCGCCACCACTATAACCCCGGCGCGGTGAGCCCTCTCTAAAGCTTCTTTTAAACCATCGCTATAGCTTTGACCGGTAAAACTAAGATTAATAATATCAGCACCATTATTAGTAGCATAATCAATGGCCCTAATTACATCGCCCATCCGGCCATTGCCACTATCATCTAACGCCTTTAATGGCATAATTTTTGATTTCCAAGTTACCCCAGCTACACCAAAACTATTATTACCAACAGCACCAATAATACCGGCCACCATCGTTCCATGAGAAACACCAGAGTTATTAAAACTAGCAGAAAATTTAGGTGATGGATCAGGAATATTAGTTACAAAATCCCAACCGCTCACATCATCAATAAAACCATTATGATCATCATCGATACCATTGCCCGCAATCTCATTTTTATTAACAAAAATATTACCAGCCAAATCAGGGTGACTAACCTGAATACCAGAATCAATAATGGCAATTATAATATTAGGACTAGAATTAATTTTCTCCCAAGTTTCATTAGCCTTAATCTTCTCCAAATACCATTGATTATAATAATAAGGGTCATTAGGAAAAAAAGAAGCTCTAGCCATTTGAGATGGAACGGCTAATAATAACAAAAATATTAAAATTTGACTGATTTTTTTAAACATATCTCTCATTTTAACATATACCACCAGATAAAGGCAAATTAAAAAGAATGCCCCAAAGAATGGCATTCAATCAAAATAATAATAAATTTTTATAAACCCTTAATTTCTTTTAATGTCTCCTCAGCACATTTTCTCCAACTAAATTGCTGTGCTCGCTTCAAACCACTTTGAGCTAATTTAGTTCGTAAATTTTCATCAGTTAAAATAACTTTTAATTTCAAAGCAATATCCTCCTTGCTGTCCTTATCAAAATAAAGAACAGAATCTTCGGCCACTTCACGCAAAACTGGAATATCTGAAATAGCTGACGGCAAACCGCAAGCCAAAGCTTGCATGACTGGGATACCAAAACCTTCATGGCGAGATGGGAAAACAAAAGCTAAGGCGCCATTATATATCCCAGGTAAATCAGCCTCGGCCACCCAACCCAACATAATAACCTCGGAGTTTAAATTATACTCTTCAATAATATACTTAATTTCATCATAACCAAATCCAGCATGGCCGATAAGTACCAACTTAGTTTTGATCTCCGGATTATTTTCTTTCAAAAGAGCTAAAGCTTCAATTAACATTGGAATATTTTTTTTCTTTTCTAGCCTTCCCACTGAAAGTAAATAAGGAAAATTCAAACCATAACGATCCAAGACCTGAGCCACTTCCCGGCGATCTGCAATCTTTTTAAAGAATGAATCATCATAACCATTATGAATAACCTTAATCTTGTCAGGATTAGTTTTATAGACCTCCACAATCTCTTTTTTGGTGTTATGAGAAACCGTAATAATCTTTTTAGCATGGCGCAAAGCATAACGAGTCGACCAATCTAAATAAGCCGTTGGATCATACTTGAATCCTTTACCAGCCAAAAATAATATATGCTTAACAATAAACACAATTAAATAACGTAAGAAATGACGGCCACGATCAATAGTCTGTTCAGTATAAACAGCCTCTTCCTTTTTAAAGGCAATATCATGAATGGTGGTGATGGTCCGTCGCGGACAAATCAAAGGGATAGAGTGAGCTGGAACAAATAAAACTCGAGGCTGGTGCCAAACCATCTCTAGTGTCAACCGACCCAAGGTCCAAAAATATTGCCAAGGCCAACGCAAAACCTTTCCGGTAAAATTAGGATGATCAGCAATGATTTTTTTTAAATCAGACCCAAAAGGCCGATCAGAATAAAGCCGATATTGATTTTTATTATCAATTTCAGCAAAGTTTTTAATCAAATAATAAGAGTACCATTCCGTACCGGTTTTATATTGACGATTAGCTCGAGAAGCATCAATACCGATAATCATAAAAATTATTTAGCCGCTAGAATACTGCGCTTGTAAGAATCTAAATTGTCCAAGGCAATACCAGTTCCTTTAGCTACACAAAGCAAGGGATCATCGGCGATATAAGCAGAGACGCCAATGGCCCGAGAAAATAATTGATCAATGTTTCGAAGCAAAGCGCTACCGCCAGAGATAACAATTCCCTTGTCGATAATATCAGCCACCAATTCTGGAGGAGTTTCTTGTAAAATTCTTTTAGTGGCATTTAAGATTTCTTCCAATTCACTTTGAATAGCTTCAGTTACATCATCACTGGTAATAGTAGTAGTACGAGGCAAACCGCTAACTGAATCTCGACCACTAATTTCCATGCTTAATTTTTCTTCATCAGATAAAAATAAAGCTGAACCAACCTTAATCTTAATCTCTTCAGCCGTTCTTTCACCTATCACTAAATTATGTTTCTTTTTAATATATTCTAAAATAGCTAGATCAAATTTATTACCTCCCACTCGAACTGAAGTTGAAGCTACAACTCCACCTAAAGAGATAACCGCCATCTCAGCCGTTCCACCACCAATATCAACAATCATATGTCCGGCCGCAGAACTAATTGGAATATCAGCTCCAATCGCCGCCGCCACTGGCTCTTTAATAATATAAGCAGCCCGAGCACCAGCAGCTAATGTGGCTTCAATCACCGCCCTTCTCTCAGTTGAGGAAATACCAGCTGGAACCGCAACCATAACTTCCGGACGAAAAATACGAATACCTCCCAAAGTTTTATTAATAAAATAACGGATCATTGCTTCAGTTGTTTTATAATCAGCAATTACTCCGTCTTTAAGAGGACGAAGAGCAATAATAGTATCTGGGGTCCGACCCAACATATCCTTAGCCTCATTGCCAACCGCTAAAATCTTCCGATCGTCCACTGAAACAGCCACTACTGAAGGCTCATTAATAACTACTCCCCTTTTAGGCAAGTAAACAAGGGTATAAGTTGTTCCTAAATCAATCCCAATTCGCTTGATAAACATATAGTTTCTTTAATAATATATGACAATATTAACTCATTGCCGGGGTTTAGTCAATAAAGATAAAATCAAAAAATATTAGAGTTTTCATCCAATATCTCTCTATCATTACAAGTTAAAAGAGTAGACTAATTCTTTAAACAACGAACTGACAACCCAATAGAACGACCAATTGGAGCACGATAGACAGTCGAGACAGTACCCATAGTACGCCGCCAGGCATTAGACCCATCAATAACAGATGACGACCAAAGATAACTATTAGCACCTAAACCAGAAAATGACCCATCAGCAAGCCTGGCGCTGGCTGCTAAAGCAGAAAAGCCGGAAGAATTAGTGGCCCCAGTATTAGGATCGCTCCAATGAAAAGTACCCGCCTCCCTCAACTTGTTTCCAGCGTTAGCACAACTCCAGACAGATGATCTTGAGGCGCTACAAGTATTAGGCGAATCAGTTAAATAACTTTCCAAAATAGATAAATCAGTATCAGAAGGAACGTGCCAACCAGCCGGACAAATACCCTGAGATGATTCAACAACAGAATATTGCATGGTTTCATTCCATTGATATAAAGCTCCATAAGCAGTACAGTTGGCATCACTGTTATTATAGCAATACTTCTCTAAAATGCTATTATCAGATTGAGTAGTGACTCCCGTAACCTTTGAACCAATATTCATACTTTGCTTCAACCAACATTGTGTACCAATCTCTACAGTGTCATAAACACAAAGATCGCCAGCCCCACAAGTATAATTACCTATACTTGTAACTGCGACCTGGCTATTACCGCAAGTAAAACTAATACAAGCGCCATTAAAACAAGATTGGCCCACGGGACAATTAATAGTTTGACCGCAATAAGTGCCACCTTGACAAACTGCGTCTTCGTCACAGCCTTCACAACAAACTAAATTAGCATCACTACAAGAACAACCAACCTCACACTCCTCCGGCGTACTTGTTGCTTCACAAACTGGACAGCCAGCGTCTTCTGACCCAGGATTGAGATAGGTGATGCCATAGGGGTTAGCATTATTAACTCCAGCGGTTAGGGTTCCGGTGTTAACGCCCAGGCAGAAGGTGAGAGAATATGATGAGCCGTCATTTGAAGTATAAGTGAAGAGATTTTCAGAGTCAGAACAAGCGCCATCGGCTGGAGTAGGAGTAGAAGGAATGTGAGCGAGATAGGTAGTAGTACCGTAAGAAGAGGTCGAGAATATTTCTGCGCCACTAATAAATTCGGCTGTCAGAGGATATCTATTCTGATCGTTATAATATAGCTCTAGTGCCGTTTGAATTTGTTTTATTTCACTGACTCTTTTAGCATCCCTAGATTTAGACCTGGCATTATTTAAAGCAATGACTGAGACAGTCGCTAAAAGACCAATGATGGCAATCACGACGAGAAGTTCAATGAGGGTGAAGGCAAACTTAGATTTATGTTTAAACATAAAAAAATAGAGAGAGTTAATTCTGATGATTGTATTATATCATTATTTACGCCTGCAGACAACTAAAATAATGTCTTTTAATTTAAAAAGCCAAACTTGATGTTTGGCTTTTAAAAGATAATAATTCGATTTAAATGTTCTTAATCAATAACTCTATCGCCTGATAAAATTTCTTCTTCTCCAAAAAAACCTTCCCTTCTTCCAAACTAATTTGGTTTTGATAATCATCAGTCCAGGGAATATGAACAAACATATTCTTAATGAACAAACGATCATTCATAATTTTTTGGGTTGTTAAATATCCCAAAGAATTACAAATGAAATTATCAGCATCGGTTGAAACTTTGACCGGAATGTTTTGATAGCGAAGCAATTCAACTAAGCGAATATTTTCCGCCAATGATCCCAAAAACTCTGGAGCATCAGACCGACTATCAATCGGCAAGCTCTGAGGCTGATAACCATGAGCATCAGGATATTTTCCATTCATCGAATTTTTAAAGATAGTTTCAACTTGCAAACTAGGAACGCTGGACCAAAGACCGGTACTAATAACGGCCACTGGCTTTTGAACATCAATAATCTTAGACAATAATCCAAAAGCACCAAAATATGTACACGGAAGAACAATTCCTAAAATTCTAATTTTAGGAGCGATAACTCGATTATTATAGTATTTAACTAAATCTCGAGTCGGATTGAAACCATAGGGTCCAAAAGGTTCAAATCCTGTTAATATTACTTTTTTCATTT
>JBAYNC010000021.1:0-12414 GCA_041679025.1 Patescibacteria group bacterium | reverse complement strand
TTTGACTCATTAAACTCCCAAGTAGCAATACCTAACACTAACCAGAAAAAGAAAATACCAAAATGAAGACTCCAAAACCAATGATCAACCATAGCGATTATTAAACAAGCTAGGATTAAGGCCAATGGTAAACCGTTATTTCTGAAATTAATTAATTTACCCCAAATAATGAGGCCTAAAAATAAAATAAAAAATAATAATCCCGGGATACCAATCTCGGATGCAACTAACAAGAAGACGTTATGAACCGGCTGATAGAAATAACTTTGAGCATGTGAATTTCTAGAGTATAAACTTAAATAATAATTACCAACGCCGCTACCAGAAACTGGATCACTAACAATGCTCTTGAAAGCATCAGAATAGCCAGCAACTCTTTCACAATTAGACATCCGCCCTAAACGTGAAGCGCTAAATAATCTAATCTCTAAAGAACTGAAGAAAGCAATACAAACAATCACAAACAAAACACTGAAACCGACTAGAAGTCGGGAATCTAAAGACTTGAAACTAATTCGATCTCTGAAGTGACCAAAGGCAGAGGCAATTAGCAAAACAATGACACCCAGAGAAGCGGCGAGATAAGCAGCGTGAGAAAAGGTTAGAACTAAAGCTAGAGCGAAAAAAAGAAGTAAGGAATAATTAACAATAACAAATAGCCTTCTGCTCTTTTGAGCAATTTGCCATTTTTTTCTATTAACCAGTAGCCCCACAATCAGAATAATACCAATGGCTAAAACCCCACCTAAAATATTAGGGTGATCCAAGCCGCCGTAAGATCTGAGCCATCTGACTAATAGTCCTTGACGGTTATAAAATTCAACTACCGACACTCCGGGAACAGCCGGATCATGCAGTGATAATCCTAGCAGTTTACTAGCAAAAGTGGACTGGGTTATAAACTGATATAAAGCTAGAACTGACTGCAAAAATATACTAGCTAGAAAAATATAAATCAGTCTCAATCGATTAAAAAATTCACCTCGGGAAATTAGCAAAAAGATAATCAGGCCCGATAAAAACAAAAGATATTTATAAACAGCCAGAAGCTTATAAGTAGCGAAAAATATTGAAACAAAAACCAAGAGTTCTAAAACCACTAAGGCAATCAAAGCGTAATCATTTTTAACCTTAGTCGGAAATAGGTTAAGAGACAGAAAATTTCTGGTTTTAGGCCACAAGAGACTAATAGCCAATACGGAAAGTAGCGTCACTAAAATAATATCAGTAATATACAAGCCAATAGTTCCATACTCTAAATAGCCGGCGTTAACTATTCCCGGTCGAATAATTAGTCGAGTCTGAAGGGGTAACAGAAAAACTAAGAGATATAATAAAAACTCTCCGGCTTTTTTAAAATACTTCATATTATTTATTTAATATTTGATTAAGTCGCCGAGAAAATTTTTCGGAAAACTCTCGCCGACGATCGACCAAATATAATTTAATTATTTGATTATTAACTCTGACCCGAGTATCAATATTAATCAGTGATTTTAAAGATGGGGGCATAATTTTAAGTTGCCAGTCCATAGTCCGTCGCTCCAATTTACTTAAAATTCCAGGATTATTAATCTTAAATTCATCTTTTTTATCAATACTTAACTTAAACCCCGACCAATTAGGTAAATAGTTTTTTAACCAATCATTTTCCGCTATTAAACGTGAATAAGTTTTATTCTTATTATAAATAGGGACTAATCCAACTAACCAATAATTAAAATAGAAATCGTCCTGGCCAAGCTTCAAACTCTCAAGTTTTAAAGCATCAGAACTAATATAAAAACTGAGGCAAATTCGGTTTCGTTTAGTTTTAGCGGTTGGACGCCAACCTAAAATTTTAGCTAGTCCAGTACAAAATAATCTAGTTAACCATAATCTCTCCGGGGATGCCACAATAAACAGATCAATATCACTCTCATCCCTTAGATTATGAGAACCAATAATATTAGAAACGGCAATCATTTCCACAAAAGGAATAATTCTGAAAAGCCTAGTTGCGCGATAAGCTAATTTAAATTTGGCAGCACTAAAATGATGGCGCTCTTGTCGGGTTAAGAGTATCTGAGAACGAGAAACTAAAAAATAAAAACCATTTTTTTCCTCCACTTCCGATAAACCATAATCTAAAATGTCTTTAATCTCTAAGAGAGTGACCGGTTGATCTAAATATTGCCAAATTTCATAAGATGTTAAAGGATAATCAAACAAATCAAAAAAAACGATTACCCGAATAATAGCTTCTTTTAATCTTTGCTTCTGATTATCATCTACCATAGAAAAAATTATTCAAACTTAGGACGATCAATGAGTAGAGCCTCAACCTGACGCTCACCCCCAGCAATTTTAATAACATCCTTATCAATCTTCTCAAACTCTTTATAAGCATCATTATAACAATTAACTGAGGTGCTGATATTTTTACCTAACTTCTTTAAAAGCTCATCATAGCTTAAAATATGCTTACCTAATTTTTCAACATTAATCTTAATCTCTTTAGCACTCTCTTCAATTTGCATGGCTCGTAAGCCTTGCAGGACAGTTTGTAGATAGGCTAAGAAGGAAGTTGGAGAAACAATAATAACCTTCTTGTCCCGAAAAGCATATTCAATCAGATCGCGCGTATTAACCTGAACCGCTCCAACCTTATTAATCAACAAATCATAATAAATGGCCTCAGAAGGAATAAACATAAAAGCAAAGTCCATAGTTTTCTCACCCGGCTTAACATATTTAGCTGTTTCGTCGATTCTAGTCTTTAAATCTTGCTTAAATTGTTTTTCAAACTTTTCTTTAGTTTCAATATCCTTAGCATTCAAAATGCGCTCATAGTTTTCTAAAGAAAACTTGGAATCAACCGGAATAATCTTGTCCTTCACAAACACCACCGCATCAACAATTGACCCATCCTTGAAGGCATATTGCATCTGGTAGGAATTAGGTGGCAGAACATTTTTTAAAGTCTCTTCCAAAAAATACTCACCCAAAATACCGCGTTGCTTTGGGTTCTTCAAAATATCTTGTAGGTTTTGTAATTGAGTTGAAAAATCTAAAACCTGGCGATTAGTTTCTTCTAATTTAGCCAGACGATCAGTTAGGTCAGTTATCACCTTAGTAGATTGACCAGAAATATTTTGCATAATTTTAGTGGTCTGACCAAAATTATCTTGATTGGCACGATGAGTCTCTGATAATTTCTTATCAAGCTCATGACGGATATCCTTATTTTGTTCGGAAAGTTGGGTCAGTTTTTCTGATTGTTGCGCCAATCTTTCCATCAGAGCCAATGATTTAGCATCATCTTTCCCCTTACCCCCCTTATTATCTAAAAGCAAAATAATCACCGCCGCTAGGCCACCTAAGACTAAAATAAAAAATATAACTAAAAAAGTAGTGCTCATATCATTAATCTTTATTTGACTTAAATAAACAAACTAATCTTGATCCTTTAAACAGCGAATTGAAAATCCGAAGGCTTGGTTATCAGCACGACGAAGAACGGTGGTGCTGCCGGAGTCCAGATACCGACACCAAGAATTAGTTTCACTAATAGATGACGACCAAAGAGAACCATAAATCCCCTGTACAACAAATGATCCGTCAGCTTCGCGATAACCAGCTGGGAGAGCCGTAAAACCAGAAGAATTAGTGGCGCCAGTATTGGGAGCAGTCCAATGAGATGTCCCTGCTTCTTTTAATTTGCTACCAGCAGCACTACAGCCAAAAGTTCCTGCCCTCGAAGCATTACAAGTTGTATCATTCAAATATTGATCTAAAGTATTTTGTTCAGTATCGGTTGGAATATGCCAACCGGTTGGACAAATACCTTGAGCACCAGAGGCTTCAGTATATTGCATCGCTTCATCCCATTGATATAGTGCTCCATAGGTAGTGCAATTAGCAGAATTATTGCTATAACAATATTTTTCTAAAATATTATTACTAGTCTGGGCAGTGACACCAGTTACCATTGATCCAACATTTAAATTTTGCTTAAACCAGCATTGGGTACCAATCAAAACAGTATCATAGAGACAAAGATCTCCGGTGGTACAAGTATGTCCAGCAACAACAGTAATCGGTACTTGACTGGTGCCACATAAGAAATCAATGCAGGTTCCACTACTACAAATTTGGCTACCAGAACAATTAGCCGTTCGACCGCAATAAGTACCACCCTGGCAAGTAGCGCTATTATTACAGTTGGCGCAACAAGGGAAATTAGCGTCATCACAAGAACAACCACTCGGAGTGCTAGTTGCTTCACATTCTGCGCAAGCAGGGCACCCAGCATCTTCTGATCCGGGATTAAGATAGGTGATACCGTAAGGGTTAGCATTATTAACTCCAGCAGTTAGGGTTCCGGTATTAACTCCGAGACAGAAAGTGAGAGAATAAGAGGAGCCATCATTAGAAGTATAGGTGAAGAGATTTTCAGAGTCAGAACAGGCACCATCAGCTGGAGTGGGGGCAGTTGGGATATGAGCTAGATAGGTGGTAGTACCATAGGAAGAGGTAGAGAATATTTCTTCACCACTAATAAATTCGGCTGTTAAAGGATATCTATTCTGATCATTATAATATAACTCTAAGGCAGTTAGAATTTGCTTGATCTCACTGACTCTTTTAGCGTCACGAGATTTAGATCTAGCATTGTTTAAAGCAATAACCGAAACAGTCGCCAAAAGACCAATGATGGCAATCACAACGAGAAGTTCGATGAGGGTGAAGGCAAGTTTAGAGTTAAGCTTATTTTTAAGCATTAAGGGAATAATGGTTAATTAACAAAAGACGTCTAAGACCAAGTAACACCGGCCACCTGATCCTTGTCTTCTTTAAATCTCATAATACGAACCCCTTGAGTATCACGACCTAATTCGCTGATAGATTTAAACGGTAATCTGATAACCTGGCCGTTCTCGGAAATAACAATCAAATCTTTAGCCTCCATATTATCATAATTAACCACAAAAGCATTGGTAATATCACCGGTCTTGTCAGTTACCTTGGCAGTCCTAATACCACTACCGCCACGACCCTGAGCCTTATATAAATTAAGTGGAGTTCTCTTACCAAAGCCATTAGCCATAATGGTCATAATTTGATAATTGCGTTTCTTTTCTTTGTCAGTCTTGATAACTCCCATTCCAACAATAATATCCTTACCCTTCAAACGCATTCCTTTAACTCCAGAAGCACCACGACCCATATCACGAACATCTTTTTCCTTAAAGCGAATAGCCTGGCCTTTAGCGGTAACCAAAACTAATTCATCCGAACCGCTAGTAGGTTTAGCCCAAATCAATTTATCGTCATCCTTAACCTTCATGGCGATTAAACCGCTCCGACGAACATTGGAGAAGGCAGATAATTCTACTTTCTTTACCAATCCCTTTTCGGTAACAAAAAATAGATATTTACTATTAGTTAATTTATCCAAAGGTAGAGTGGAGGTAACTTTTTCACCACCTAATAATTGCAAGAAATTAACAATCGGAGTTCCTTTGGCAGTTCGAGAAGCTTGAGGAATCTCATGCGCCTTCAATTGGAAAGCCCGACCTCGAGTAGTGAAGAAAAGAAGATCGCTGTGGGTAAAGGTGGTAAACATAAATTCAACCGAATCCTCCTCCTTGGTAGTCAGACCAATGATTCCCTTGCCACCTCGAGCCTGAACCTTAAAAGTATCAGGGTCAATTCTCTTAATATAACCATCCCTGGTCATCATCACCATAGTTTCTTCATTAGGAACTAGATCTTCAATATTAAA
Organism: Patescibacteria group bacterium; assembly: GCA_041679025.1. Lineage (GTDB taxonomy): Bacteria > Patescibacteriota > Patescibacteriia > Patescibacteriales > UBA12465 > CG1-02-41-21. The sequence goes on along the minus strand of JBAYNC010000021.1, from coordinate 6,647 downwards.
ATCCTTAATGCCATGAACCATAACTTGAGTTCTTCTTTCATCAGCAAATTTTTCCTTAATCTCTCCCAACTCTTTTTGAATAATGCCTCGAACCTTAGAAACAGATTTCAAGATCTCTTCTAATTCTTTAATTAATTTCAATTTCTCTTTCAATTCTTCTTCAATTCGAAGTTGTTCCAAATTAGCTAAATTCTGTAAACGCATTTCCAAAATAGCAGTAGCCTGACGGTCGGATAATTTGAATTTCTTAATTAAATTGGCTTTCGCCACCTCCTTATCTTTTGAAGCTTTAATAGTTTTAATAACCTCATCAATATTTTTTAGAGCAATCATCAATCCTTCTAAAATATGAGCTCTATCCTTAGCTTTCGTCAATTCAAATTGAGTACGACGCTTGATAACCACCTCACGATGTTTAATATATTCTTCTAAAATCATCTTCAAGGTCAAAATCTTGGGTTGAATACTATCAACAAGAGCCAACATATTCAAATGAAAAGTACTTTGCAAAGCAGTATGTTTATAAAGACTGTTTAAAATCTTTTTTGGATAGGAATCTTTTTTCAAATCTAAAACAACCCGAATACCATCGCGGTCAGATTCATCTCGTAGGTTTTTGACGCCATCAATCCTTTTGTCCTTAACCAACTCAGCAATCTTTTCTACTAGAGTTGCCTTATTAACTTGGTAAGGTAATTCGGAAATAATAATTTGAAAATCATTCTGTTTATTTTCTTTAATCTCCGCTCGCCCCCGCATCACGATTCCACCTTTACCGGTAGCATAAGCATTGAGAATATCTTTTTGATCATAAATAATACCTCCAGTTGGGAAATCCGGCCCCTTAACAAACTTAGTCAAGTCCTCAACCGTGGCATCCGGATTATCAATCAAATGATTAATAGCATCAATTAACTCCCCTAAATTATGAGGCGGAATAGAAGTTGCCATGCCAACGGCAATACCCATAGTACCATTTAATAACAGATTGGGAAGTTTAGCTGGTAATACTCTTGGTTCTTGATGAGAACCATCATAGTTAGGCGCAAACTCCACAGTATCTTTTTCAATATCAAACAGCATTTCTTCAGAAATAGATGAAAGTTTAGCCTCGGTATAACGCATCGCAGCGGCACTATCACCGTCCACCGATCCAAAATTACCCTGGCCTCTAACAAGTGGGTAGCGCATAGCGAAATCTTGAGCCAATCTAACCATGGAATCATAAACAGCTGAATCACCATGAGGATGATATTTACCTAAAACTTCACCGACGACAGTCGCTGATTTACGGAATTTAGCATTAGCCCTTAGGCCGATATCCCACATGGCATAAAGAATACGGCGATGAACTGGCTTTAGACCATCGCGAACATCAGGCAAAGCACGGGAGACGATAACGCTCATAGCATAATCTAAATAAGCCCGCTTCATTTCCTCAGAAATTGACTGGGCCTCGACAATACCATAGGCAGTTTGTTTTCTAGTATTTCCACTAGGAGCTGACTCTAAAGATTCTTCTTCAGGAGCTGAATCTTCCAAATTATCCTTAACCTCTTCCGGCTCTATAGCTTTAATGATTTTTTTCTTCTTATCCATAAATAAAATTATTTTTTATTCAAACTCTTCTCAATACTATCAAGACGAGACCTCAAATCTTCCAACTGAAAATCAGAACTAGTCCCCATAACTCCCAAGGCAGAAGATGAACTAGTGCTAACAACACTCGAGCTAGAGTGACTGGCTCCAAGTTTGTTATTTAAAACTGCTTCTAAATTATCCAAACTACTAGACGCATTAGCCAAATTAGCCGCCAATTCTTTTTTAGCCTCCAATTCATTCATTTTTCCAACTACCTGTGACATTGTTTTATCAAACCTCCCACGGATATCTTTCCAGGAGAATTCGTCTTGATCGGCTACTAATAGTCTCTCAGAATAAGGACTGATAAAGCTTTGAATATTGAAAACCCAAAGGACAGCGACAGCCACCATAATAACAGTGATGCCAATCATCATGATTTTTTGATGTCCATTATTATTCCCTTTAGATTCCATAATATTAATAATTATTCTAAAATACCGTCCAAATTAACATCGTATAAAATCTGCTCAGCAATCAAACGATAGTTAATAGCTTCATTCTCGTTGAACCAAATTTTGATCTCTCTTTGAGCTTCTTCTGGAGCATCAGAACAATGAATCAAATTACGAACAGCTCGATCATCAAACCCAGCTAACTCATAGGAATCAATTGTGAAATCACCTCTCAAAGTTCCAACATCGGAAGTTAAAGGCTCAGTGCCACCAACTAATTTTTTGACGATTCCAACAGACTGATTGCCCTCCCAAATCATTGGCATAATTGGACCAGAGGTCATAAATTTCACCAAAGCATCAATAATATCCTTACCATATTCTAAAGCGTCCTTTTCAACTGGCATATTCATAGCTTGGCGATTTTCAATAATCTTAGCGCCCTTCTTCAAAAACCATTCTTCATCTTTATTATAATGAGCCCAGCATTGATCAGCGGTAGCCACAATTAATTTACTAGCGACTAACTTCAAACCGGTCTTTTCAATTCTGCCGATGATATCACCAACCAAGGAGCGTTGAATAGCATCTGGTTTCAAAATTACAAAAGTTCTCTCTTTTTTAGGATGTGCAATCATATAATTACAAACTTAATATTACCAACTCCATATCTTCGGCTGGCAAATCTTTTTTATTTATTTTTAATTTTTCTTCATAAGTAGCTTCAATCCCAAGTTCCTTAACAAACTTATCAACACCATCAATATCAATCTTCATATCACCTGTCTTGTAATGCATTGGGATAACAATCCGAGGTTCAATTTGAGAAATAACCTCAACAGCTTTTTTAGCATCAATAGTATAATTACCACCAACTGGGATTAACAGAATATCAATTCCCTCTAATCGTTCCAATTGTTTATTATCTAAAACATGACCTAAATCACCTAAATGACAAATGGTAATATCATCAATTTCAATACGGTAAATAATATTGGAGCCTCTTTCCTTCCCTTGACTCTCATCGTGGTAGGACAAGATGCCCTCAATCATCACTCCTTTGATATCATACTCACCAGCACTCTTTACAATCTTAGGAGCACCTCTAAAAGCCGAGGTGTTATTGTGGTCGGCATGATTGTGACTAACGGTAATAATATCAGCTTCAAAATTAGGAAGCTTTAACCCGAGCGACTTATCAAAAGGATCGGTTACCAAAGTAATACCTTCAGAACCGACCTTGTCTTGAATTTTAAAACAGGATTGTCCCTGCCAAGTAATAATCATAATGTTTTCATTATTCTCTAAACAAAAATAAAAGGTCTAAAAACCTATTTAAATTATAGCAAAAAGATGACGCTTGGTCAATTTAAAAAAATGACTGGAAAAATTAAAAAAGCATCAAACCGAAGTTTGATGCTTTTTGCTTTTGGTAAGCAGGTTTTTAATATGTTTCGATAAAGGTTCCTTTTCTTGTGAAAACCAAATTCTTGGAACTGCGCTCATTTGCTCTAATAATGAGTGCCTGGGATGATTCAACCCCAAAAAAGAACTTCAGATTCACATAATTTTCCCCATATCGGACATATACTATTTTACCTTTTTCACCTCTTTCTCCTCCGGGGATAATGTACGTTACAGGTCTTCCTTTGCGATCATAAGCACCTTCGACCGTAACGTCGACTGGGGAGCTTAATCTTAACTTTAAAGGATAGACTCTTGTGTCGATGGCATTGCGAGACGCGAGGTCAAAGAACTGATCAGTTAAGATTACGACTTCTGAGTTTTCATAAATCGGAAGGGTCTTGGCGGTTCTGATAGCGTTGTCTCCCTCGGACATTATGATCGAAATCTTAGAATCTTTGAACCCCGTGGATACTAAGGTCCTCCTTTGAGTGGAGCTCAGGGCAATAGAGTCCTGAGACATTAGTGTTCTGCCATAGAACGGATGGCCAGGATCCGTAAAGGTGATAGCCACGCTTGAGCGATTTATCAGGATGCAGGCAACGGTATTATCGGCCATTTGGTCGATATAAAACCCGATCGCCCTTTCCTTGTTACCATTTGTAACGAACGCTTCTCCTTCTATCTTTGTATCAGCAATGAAGATTGTTGTCTTCACTTTTGAAAAAGATATCAGGTAGTCTTTTGCAGAGGTTGGACTAGAAATATCACTAGTCAGCCTAAAGGCCAACTTAGCGTAATCTTTCCTTTGTCCTTCTACTGAGTCCGGGAAAACATTTAGGGCGACTGCTGCGCCCGGCATAATCTGTGTCCAGCCGACTATCCCGCTTTTTTCTTTCAATGAAGAATTAGGACCGATCCAAATCGGAACATTTTTCTTGTTAACGAATGAATACGAAATGGCTCTTGCCAAATGTGGCGGACGAGCTCTTACCACTACCTGAGCGATAACATTAGCAGTAAAAAATACTGCAAAAATAACTAAAATAAACTTTATTGTTTTCATGATTGACAGGTTTTATAGATTAATGATTAATTTAAATTTTCAGAGCAACATTTTTGATAACCTTCTTTGAAATATAAGAAGATAATTAAAAATGCTGCTCCGAAACCCGGGGTCATAAAACAATAATTATGGTTGTCAAAGTTCTTTCATTAATGCTTTACTTTAGCATACTGTGTAAAAAATGTCAATGGTATTATATAAATACTGGCTATATTGCCCATAATATTAACAATTTTACATCTATAACTATATCATACTATTAATAATTTGTCAAGGAAAATAAAAAAGACATACTTGGTGTATGCCTTTTTAGTCTTTTAGCTAAGCGAAGATTAATCGTCCTCCTCGTCCTCTTCCCAGTTGTCAACTACGTCCTTAGGAGGGGCGGGTACCTTTGCCTTCTCCAAGCTGTCAACGCGTGTTTCCAGTTTACTGATCCGTCGTTGTTGGTAGGAATTTGAATTTTTCAATTTTGTTACCTCATCGTCGAGATAAACATCATTTTCCTTTAACTGATTTATATCCGCTTCATGACGGATCAAGTCAGTCCCTTGGGCAACGTCATTCAGCGAATCGGCCTTAACCATCTGAACAATTTCATTATCTGCTTGTTGCAACTCTGTGTTTGAAGTCCTGTCCATATAGAATATGAGCAGCATTGCTAAATTGAAAAGGATTGCAAATGCATAAAATGTTGGAGAAGTGACAAAGTTTTTTGCCTCTTTTTCTTTTTTTGCCTCTTTTGCTTCTCTTTCTTCTCTTGCTTTTTTTTCTTCCGGTGTTTCCATGATAGGGGGGGTATTTGATTGTTAATAATAAGAACAAATCTATACCCACATACTAACATGCTATAAAAATTTTGTCAATAGTGAAATCAAGTAATCACTATATTATCAATAAAAACTAAGCAAAAAACGCCTATTATTTAAAAAGGCATACTTTAGAGTATGCCTTTTTTATTTGTTTTCGGTTGTCAGTTAGTGCTTAATCTTTCCGAAGGAGATTTTAAATCTTCTTTTTGGTTTAGCTTCTTTATTTTTGCTAACCAACGTGTCGGTTTTCTCCATTAAGGTGTCGGGCTCATTAATATCCAGAACAGGGGGACGATTAATAATCTCGAGGGTGTCAATTTTACCCTTGAAGCCATTGACCTGATTACTAATATTTTTTTGACCCGACTCCAGAAGTTGCACCTTCTTGGCCATCTGAATTTTATACTGATCAACATAAGAAATCACCCCTCCATTTTTTTCGGCTAAGGCGTCGAGAGAGTTATTGGTATTGGCCTCCAGTATAGCGATATACCCTGATTGCGCGTCCAGAGTTGGAAAGACAGAGTCGTTTACAAGGCTCGTTACCACTCTCAATGAATCCGACAAGCTGTCACATTTCTTCTGGGTCTGATTGATACGATTAAATGAGTAAACAAAAGTACAGAGCAAAAGGCAGATAAAAAAGCCAATGGCTATTTTTATATTTTCTTTTCTTTTTTGTTCTGCTGTTTTTACTGGTTTTGGTTCAATTTTAGCTTCCATGATAGATAATTTATTTAGTGGTTAATAATTAAGATCCGAGTTTAGGTAATAATTTTAAGTAACTCTTGGGCAAGAAGAGCAACCTAAAATTATTACCTAAGCTAAACCGCAAAATTATCTATTTAATGTCAAAAAACAATAATAGAGTATTATAGGATAAAAATAAATATTTGTCAAGGGTGAGACTGGGCAACAAAAAAAATACTCTAAATTGCTTTTAGAGTACCTTGGTCGGGCTGCCCGGAATCGAACCGGGATTATGCGAACCCGAATCGCACGTAATACCACTATACCACAGCCCGTCTATTCATTTATATTACTCCATTTGAGACTTAATAGTCAAACAAAAAACCCCGAATTTAACGGAGCTTTTTGATATTTAAATTGAGACAAAATTTGGTTTTATGAGGCTAACAGGCATCAATTCGAGCCCAATGTAATTCTCTTGCGAGAAGTTTTCTCTTAGAGAGAAAAATTTCCATCGAACCGACTTTATGTTTGGAGTCTATGACTTAAACATAATTATCTCCCTAGAAAGGAGGTGATCCATCCACAGCTTCCGCTACGGATGCCTTGTTACGACTTAGTCCTTGTCGCCGACCCTAC
>JBAYNC010000020.1:0-12627 GCA_041679025.1 Patescibacteria group bacterium | reverse complement strand
CTCCAGATTACACCTTGGGTTGGGACTTAAAACCCCAGCTCAATTTATTAGTTAGTGTTTCCAAGGTGCTGGTCAGAAAACGGTTATTTTGTTGGGAGTTTGTTTAATTATCTTCTTGCGGTATAATGGAATTATGTTAGAAAAATACCGCCAAATACTGGCTGATAAAGGCGAGCTTTATCTGCGTCTAAAGGTCCGTCCTGGGGCTCCTAAAAATGAGCTTAAAGCTTTGCTTACTGACGAAACAATCAAAATCAATATTGCGGCTGTAGCCGAGAACGGTCGGGCCAATACCGCCTTAATTGATTTTCTAGCCAAAGAATTTGGCGTCCAAAAGTCATCTATTCGGATTATTAGTGGCGCCGGTGATCACTTAAAATTGATTAAGATTATTAATTTATAATATGGATCTTTCGGTTATTATAGTTTCTTGGAATGTTAAAGAGAAGCTAAGGGACAATTTAAGAGCTTTATATAACTCTAAAGGTGATTTTAGCTTTGAGGTTTTTGTGATTGATAATAATTCTAGTGATGGCTCAGTTGAGATGGTTAAAGCCGATTTTCCTCAAGTTAAATTAATAGCTAATCAGTCCAATCTTGGTTTTGCTCGAGCTTGTAATCAGGGAATACAAGAATCATCTGGCGATTTTGTTTTGTTGCTTAATCCAGACATGAAAGTTTTTTCTGATACTTTATTTTTGATGTTCTCATGGATGAGAGATAAAAATTCAGCTACGGTTGCTGGTTGTCATTTGGTTGATAGTGAGGGAAAAACAGTTAGACAAGTTAGGCGTTTTCCGACCCTCAGAGATCAATTGGCCATTGTTTTGAAATTACCCCACTTGTTTAAAGGAATAACTAAGAAATATTTATATTCTGATTTTGATTATAGTCAGGATCAAAAAGTTGATTCGATTCGTGGTTCTTTTTTTATGATTAGCAAAAGAAGCTATAATCAAATTAATCCAGGTAAGCTGCCGCTACTTGATGAGCGTTATTTTATTTGGTTTGAGGAGGTTGATTTTTGTCAGCAGGTCTATCAATTAGGCGGGGAAGTTTGGTATAATTCTTCGGCTCGCTGTGAGGATTATGTGGGGGCTAGTTTTAGCCAGGTGAAGCGAGGTCAGACTCAACTTTATTTTCGTTCTTCCATGTTGAAATATTTTTATAAATGGCGACCATGCTATGAATATTTGATTTTATGGTTGGCCTGGTTACCGATTTTAATTTTAAGTAAATTATTATGTCTGAGAAGATCGCGTTAATCCTAATTAATTACAAGGATTACGCTAAAAAGTATTTAATTGAATGTTTGGAGGGGATACGTAAGCAAGATTATGCTGGTCACCTTCGTCTTTTTATCGTGGACAATGAAAGTAGTGTTGAAACTCTAGAATATTTGCGCAAATTAGCTCCAGAAGCAGAAATTATTGCTAATAAAGATAATGATGGTTTTGCTAAGGGTAATAATGACGCGTTGAAGATGGCGATGGCCCTGAATTATGACTATGCTATTTTATTCAACATGGATACTGTTATTACTAAAAATTGTGTTAGTGAATTGGTTAAGGTGGCGCTTGGTGATAATCAAGCCGGAGCCATTCAGGCCCGTTTGATGCTTCATCCAGAGACAGATTTGGTTAATAGTTTAGGCAATACCACTCATTTCTTAGGCTTTGGTTATTGCTTGGGATATCGTGAAAAAATAGATGAGAATAAATTGAGTGTTCAAAAGATTATGTACCCGTCTGGCGCAGCAGTGTTATTTAAGCTGTCTGCCTTGCGGGAAGTTGGATTGTTTGATGAAGTTTTTTGGATGTATAATGAAGATCAGGATTTAGGGTGGCGCCTCTGGCTTTCTGGTTATACCTGCATTTTAGCGCCCCAGGCTGTTGTTTATCATAAATATGAATTTTCTAAATCAATCAGTAAATATTATTGGATGGATCGTAATCGCATTTTAGTAATATGTAAGAATTATCATTTATTAACCTTGGTGTTAATTTTCCCAGCCTTTGTTATAATGGAGTTAGGTTTAGTACTTTTTGCCTGGAAGGGCGGTTGGTTGAAGAAAAAGTTTAAGGTTTGGGCTTATTTTTTGAGGCCCTCAACTTGGCGTTATATTGTTAAGGTTCGATTGGAGGTTCAATTTAAGCACCGAGTTCCTGATTATAAATTGTTATCAATGTTTTCTGGTCGTATCTGGTACCAAGAGATTGGTGATTGGAAATTACGTCTAGTTAACCCTTTTTTTGCTAGCTATTTTTGGTTGGTGAAGATTATTATTAAATTATTTCGGATCTAATATGGATTTATCAATTATTATTGTTAATTATAAAAGCAAGGTTAAAACTCAGAGATGTTTAGAGGCAATTTTTAAGTCTGATTTTCAAGATTTAAAATATGAGGTTATTGTAGTTGATAATTGTTCTGGCGATAATCTGGATGATTTAATTGGTCAGCATGCTGAATTAAAATTATTATATAGTTCACGCAATTTAGGTATGGGCGGTGGTAATAATTTGGGGTTAAAAGAAGCTCGAGGTCAATTCATCTTAATTCTAAATCCCGATACCGTTGTTTATCCTGATGCTATTTTTACTTTGTATAATTATTTAAATACTCATCCTGATGTTTATATTGTTGGCCCTAAATTGTTAAATCCGGATGGATCATTACAGCACTCTTGTTCCAAGTTTCCTAAGATTTATACTCCAATATTGCGAAGAACTTTTTTGGGAGACTATTTCAAATCGAGTCGTGATGGCTTTATGATGGTTGATTTTAATCACGAAGAGATTCGCGAAGTTGATTGGTTGATGGGCTCTTGTCTTTTTATCCGGCGCGACGGTTGGGAGGGGTTTGATGAACGATTTTTTATGTATTTTGAAGATATTGATGTCTGTCGTCGAGCCTGGCGGTTTAAGAAAAAAGTTGTCTATAATCCTGGGGCAATAGTTATTCACGATCATGCTCGTGAGAGTGCTCGAAATCCATGGTATATTGCTCCTTTTACCGACAAATTAACCCGAGAACATATTAGGTCTTGGATTAAATATTTTTGGAAATGGAAAGCCAAAAATAAATAAATTAAAATTATATGAAAAAAATTAATAAAGCAATTTTACCGGTGGCCGGATTTGGTACTCGTTTTTTGCCGGCGACTAAGGCTCAGCCGAAAGAAATGTTACCGATAGTTGATAAGCCAGCTATTCAATATTTAGTGGAAGATGCTGTCAGGGCGGGGATTGAGGAAGTTATTTTTGTTACCGGTCGAGGTAAGCGGGCCATTGAAGATCATTTTGATTATTCTTTTGAATTAGAGAAAACATTAGTGGAAAAGAATAAAATGGATCTTGTTAAAAAAATTCAAGAGATCGATTCTTTGGCTAAATTTTCTTATGTTCGTCAGCCAATCCCACTAGGCGATGGCCATGCTATTAATTGTGCTGCTCATTTAGTCGATGAGGATGAATCAATCCTGGTAATGTTCGGTGATACTCTATATGACGCTCCTGTCTCTCCGGCCAAACAAGTGATTGATGTTTTTGAAAAATATGGTTATCCGGTTGTTGGTTTGTCAGAGGTCAAACCAGAAGATGTCAGTAAATTTGGTGTTATTGATGGAGTTGATATTGGTGATGGTGTTTATGAGATTAAAAAATTTGTGGAGAAACCAAAACAGGAAGAAGCCCCTTCTAATTTAGTGGCAGTAGGTATTTATGTTATTACCCCTGAGGTTTTTAAGATCTTGTCAGAAATTAAAGATGGCAAATCGGGTGAAGTTCGTTTAGCTGACGCTTTTGATATTTTACTAAATTCTGGCCACCCTCTTTATGGCAAAAAAATTGAAGGTGATTGGTTGGATACTGGAAATAAGTTTAATTTTATTAAAGCTACTTTGACTCTGGGTTTAAAGGATTCTGAAATCGGAGGACAATTAAAAGAATACTTAAAAGGTTTCTGCGAGAAGATTTAATATTCTATATTTTTCTAAAATAAAAAAACCGCTTAAGGGCGGTTTTTTGTTGATTCAATCTTACTTAATAGCTAATTTGTATAAACCTTCCTGATTGCCAATTTTAGCTGTGAAATAAAGGATATTGCCGTTGGAACTTAAAACTGGAGCTGACATCTTGTCTAGAGTAATTAGGGTGGTCGGGTTGGTCCGATCTTTGAGGTTAATGATATTAATGGAGTTGGCAGTTGAATAAACAATATAACCATCGGTTCGCCAGGCGATTGAAGTTATCTGCTGGCTAAGTCTGGTAATTAAAGTGTGTTTTTCATCTTTAGCATTGAATAAATATATTTCCCAATCAGTCGCATATACTAGGAGGTCTGAGCTGATCAGAGAAACACGTCTGATGTCTTTAGATTTTATAATCTTGACTAAATCTTCTGGAGTTTTTAGGGTGTCGGCCGAAAGAGAGATCTGAGTTTCAGTTTCGCTTTTTAAATCAATAATCTTTTTTTCATCCTTGAGAATAATATAATTTTTGTCGCTAGTAATTTGAATCTCTTGAGTTTTGGCATCGATTATTTTCAATGGCAAGTTTTGCAGGAAGAGATCAACGTCTTCTAGATAGGTAGCTTCGCCTGGATAAATTCTGATTTTTTTTTCGTAGGGCCAATAGCCGGTTAGTTCAAATCGAACTAGATATTCTCCGGGGGCTATATTTTTTATTTTAGCCGGAGTGTAATACTGGCGAGGTTGTGCATAAAAAAATTTTTGCAAAAAATCTTGGTTGTCTCGACCGTTAATTGAAATAGTGGCACCTTCTGGTTTAGAATTCAGGATTAATGTCCCGGTTTGTTGTAATAGGTTTTTGGCATTTGGTGGCCAAGATAAACTGAGACGATAGCCAGTGGCGTAGAGGGAAATCAAAGAAGTAGCTATAACAAAAATAGCGAAAAAAATCCAAAAGATAAAATTACGTGTTCTGGTGGTCATATTTTATTCAATACGTTTGATATCGGCTCCAATTTTAGCTAGTCTTTCGTCTAATTTTTCATAACCGCGGTCAATTTGATAAATATTATCTATTTCAGTATCTCCTTCGGCGATTAAGGCGGCGATGACCAGGGCAATTCCAGCTCTAATATCAGGAGAAATCATTCTTTTGCCATATAACTTACTTGGGCCACTGACAACTACTCGATGCGGGTCACACATGATAATATTAGCATTCATTTGAGAAAGCATATCAGTCCAAAGCAATCGACGATCATAAATATTTTCTTGAATTAATGAGATTCCTTCAGCCTGGGTCATTAAAACGACATAGGGTGATTGGAGATCAGTTGGGAATCCTGGATATTCATGAGTTTTGATATCATATGGCTTGATATCTTTGGCTGGTTTCATTTTTAGATAATCTTCTCCGGCTTCAAATTCAATGCCTATTTTTTGGAAAATAGAAAGTAGACTCATTAGGTGTTTGGGATTGCAATGAGTGATGGTAATTTCAGAACGACTAGCAGCGGCTAACAAAGCAAAAGAACCGGCTTCAATTCTGTCCGGAATTATTTGGCATTCTCCAGCAGTAATTTCTGTTACTCCTTCAATTTCAATGGTAGGAGTTCCGGCCCCTTTAATTTTAGCTCCTTGGCTATTTAGATAGTCAGCTAAAGCTTCTATTTCTGGTTCCATGGCGCAATTGCGCAAAATTGTTTTTCCGGGGATTAGAGTGGCGGTCATCATTAAGCTTTCAGTAACGGTAACGCTAACGGTGGTAAAAAAATATTCGGCTCCGTGCATTTGACCGGCTTTGATATGATAGTTTTTGTTAGTAATTTCGATTTCAGCGCCAAAAGCCTTGAACCCTTCTAGAAATAGATCAATTGGTCGACCACCAGCACCAATAACGCAGCCTCCGGGGTGAGGGAATTGAGCTTCGCCTAAGCGGACTAAGATGGGCCCAACAAACATAACAGAAGTTCTAAATTTATCAGCTAGTTTGGTTGGGAATTCAGTTATATTAATTCCGGTAGTATCAATTTCAACAGAGTTCTGACCTCTTTCAATTTTGGCGCCTAGCTCTACAATTAAATCTAATGACTTATCAACATCTTCAATATTTGGTAGATTTTTGATAATTGTCTTTCCTTTAGCTAGGATGGTGGCCGGGATAACTTTAAGGGCCATGTTTTTAGCTCCGCCAACTGCGATTTCTCCTTTTAGTGGTTTTTGGCCGGAAATAATGAATTTTGGCATATTTTAATTACTTTAATTTATTATATTTAAACTATAGCTTATCCTTTAGTATTTTTCAATCTTTTCTGCCCCCTGGTCTTTATTGACAATTTCTGGTGTTTTGCTATGATAACTAAAGATATTTAGGAATATCTTTTTTATTTAATATAACCAGTATTTATATGGCAAAAATTGCAGTTATTAAAACCGGCGGTAAGCAATACCGAGTCCAAGAAGGTGAGATCGTAAAAATTGAAAAATTAGACAAAAAAGTTGGCGACAAGGTTAGCTTTGATACTTTATTAGTGGCTGAAGCCGATGGTAAAGAAGTTAATATTGGCACCCCATCTTTAGGTGAAAAAGTTAGTGGTGAGGTTGTTGAAGAAGGAAAGGCTGATAAAGTGACTGTTGTTAAATATAAAAACAAGACTCGTTATAAGAGAACTTTAGGTCATCGTCAGATGTATTCAGCTGTTAAGATTGCTTCCATTGCTTAATATTTATAAGGATAAAAAAATCACTGTTAAACAGTGATTTTTTGTTGTCTTAATCTCATCTTGACTTCATTAATCTTTTAGGTTAATCTAATATCAAAACAACCAGGAGGTAAAAATGAGAAAGATTCGTTCCTTTATTAATTTTTTATTATTCCTGTTTGCAGCTAACCCAGGAGAAACTGGGCAAACGACTAGCCGAATCAAGGATCATCCCATGCTCCTAGCTTCATATGGCTGGTCAAATACCCAATTTAACGCAATTACCATTTTGGATATGCCGGAGCTTGTGTTAAAGCCTCCTTAAAGTTGGGTGTGGCTTGTAGCTGCTAAACAAAAATGTCGAGTCTCAACGTAGATTCGGCATTTTTTATTTCTCTAATTATATGTCTTGACTTCATTAATATTTTAAGTTAACCTAATGTCAAAACAATCAGGAGGTAAAAATGATTAAGTTTAGTTATTTTTTTGTTTTTTCAATCCTATTTGTAGCTAATCTCAGCCAAACTGAGCGAATGGTTGGTCAAACAATTAGAAAATCAACTTCTTTTGTTTTAAAGCCCCAACCAAATTCCCAATCTAATGCGTTGTTAACGAAGGAAAAAAAAGCTGGCCCTCTTAAAGTGCCGCCTTAACGCTTCAGATTGGTTAGTTACATCTGGTTATGCCGAGTCTATCAAAGACTCGGCATTTTAATTTTTCATAATAAAAAAGCTCTCATTGTTTTGAGAGCTTTTATTTGTAGATTATTTAACGCTGTAAGTTTTGTGGTCTTGGGTGAATTTAATCATTCGGCCAAAAATCTTTCTGACTTTTTTCTCTTTGCTTTTCAAAAAAGTTTCTTGGTTCCCAATGATCACCATCCGACTTTTGAGCCGAGAGAAGGCTACATAGAGTCTTCGAATATCATTGTTGAATCCAATCTGACCGTCTTTATTAGCCCTGACCAGACTGACAATGATTTGATCTTTCTCTGACCCCTGAAAGGCGTCAACAGTATTCACCATCATTTTAAGAACATGATCAATATTTTTGGGATTAACCAATCCCTCGAACAAAGGATGAAATAATAGATCTCCTCGAAGCGATTCCTTGATAATTTTAATCTGTCCGCGGTAGGTTGTAATCACTCCTAATGCCTCCAGGTTTACCTTGCCATCTCTTTTCTTTTGCTGACGAAAAAAGCTCATCACTTCTTGATTAGCAATTACCTTTTCCCGATTGTTTTTGTATGAAGTTTTTGCTCTCTGTTCATTGTTGCCAACGGCGTTAAGGAAAATTACCTCTCCTTGGGTATAGGGGCTAAAACGCCCAATTTGCAGATTTTTTTGGAAAACAAAGTTTATAAATTTAACCGGAATTTCTAATGATCTTCGATTAATATTTAATTCACTATTCTTTATCTCACTATTCTCTGAGAGGGAATAGAATGTCCCCTGAGAAAAACTTTCAAACCATCTCATTGCTTCTTCAGCCGTTGTTTCCATTGGGGGGAGAGAATGAGATTCCGATTTTAAAGTTGAGTATAAATATTCCTTAGAGCTATGGCCACCAGAGGTAAGGCCTTCCATAATTTTTTTCTTCATGTCTTCTTGAGCGTCTAAGGTAATACTGATATTGCCCAACTGATCAGTGTCGCCGATTAGGATCAATTTTGATGTTGCCGCTTTAATAAGTGGCACAAACTCAAAGAATCGACCCTTGGTAGCTTCATCTACCATCACCACGTCAACCATGAATTGCGGTTTTATTTTCTTGATATCACCATCCATGAATTTAATTACCGACTTTGGTATCAGGTCGTAATGTGTTTCTCTTTCCCTAAATTCATTATTTGATATCAGGTCATTCTGTAAAAATAACCGACTGAGACTGCGGTCGAACTGAAAAGAGTTAATGGTAGTGGCGATCACAATGCCTTCTCCGGCACAGATTAATTGCCACAAGGCTTCATTCTCCAAGCTGATTTCCGTTTCTCTGACTTTGTCCTTGTCTTTTATCTCCATAGTTTGCTTCTTGTATCTTTGACTGCGGTGATACCTAATAGCCTTGGCTGATATAATTAGATCGGGATCATTTCCTAATCTAAATATTCTTTTAGTATCAATATGTTCGGCCAAGGTTTCAACCAGGTTGTCCAATCCTTTATTGCTATGGGTAGCGACAACAATTATTTTCCCGGCTAATACAAATTGTTTGATAGCTACTGCTGTCAACAAAGTTTTTCCGGTTCCAGGAGGGCCCTTAACGGTTGTTAAGAAGCTGGGTCCGATCATTTCCATCAAGGCTTTGATTTGTGATTCATCTTGCAAAATAATCTTTGACCGACCATCCAACTTCACGGTTGGTATTGTCAAATGGGTTTTGTTGCTGTTTGGGATATAGCCTCGGAGGAAATCTTCCGGCTTGTCATAATGCTCTCTGGTTGAATAGATATAATCTTTCAGGGAAAGATCGCTATAGCCGGCGCAACATTTAGAGTAAGCTTCAATGGTTGGCCCCAATAGTCCTCCTCCTTTACGAAAAGAGCGTATTCCTCTCATTACATCCTTATCAACTGGTTTTTTTAATTGGACTTCCAGGGCCTCTTCATCAGCTGAAATAATCGTTCCAATGATTTTATATCCCCGGTTAGCCTCTTCTTCTTCAAAGGCTTGTCTTATTTGGAGATCGCTAGCTTTTTCGTGTTCATTTTCGTACTTATATTCAAAATCAAGACGACGATAGTACTCTCCATAGGTTTCTTCATTTACTCCTGACCGACAAAAGATAATACTTTCGCCATCACGAAAGATTAGTTCCCCTTGGTACTTATTGGCGAAAGGAATAATTATCTTTTTTACTTTTCCTTGGCCAATAATTTTGACATTCCAGTTGAAGCCCATCTTCATCACTTCTTCAAACCATTTTTTAAACCACCAAAGGTATATTCTGGAGTAGTAAACTGAGAACCAAAAAAATTTCTGGTTAACATAAGCCTTCTGACTTTTTTCTAATTCCGGATAGTTTTGGTAATTAACTCGGTAATGATCGTCTTCGGGCAGGGACGAAAGCAATGGCTTCGGATTAATTGGTTGGCTCTTGAGCTTCTGCCAAAAATCATCCCAATTTGCGAAAGTAAGGCGCTCATGATTCTTTTGGGCGTCAATTAATGTAATGATTGGTTGCCACTCTTTTTCACCTCCACCGCGACACATAATTACTCGGAGGGTCGGAATCTGGTTTTTAATCGCCAAAGCCTCTTTTTCGGTCTTGTTAATTAAAACTAAAATATCAGCTTCTTCTTCGGGTAATTTAGTAATTAACTCTTTCCAGTCTTCAATGATTGCCAGTGCTCCTTCCTTAACGATTTTTTCTTTTATTATTTCAGTAAAAATATGACCTGAAGGTCCATAAATGATAATTTTTTTCATGGTATGTGGGTTTTTGTTGTTAATGTTCGGTTAGTTCAAATTATATTAACCAATTATCCTTTTTTAGTCAATAAATTATCTAGAATGCCATAAAAGTCTATCATTTGACATTATCCTGATTTTTTGATTATAATGAGGTATGTAATTCACGTAGTATTAATCAAATTTTTTTAAGCATGAGTCCTTTTAAAAAACCAGCAAAAGCTGGCAAATCTACAAAAAAAACAGTTGACGAAAAAAAGGTTCCAACAGGTGTCATTTTATTGGTTAATGGCAGGGATAAAGTCTTTGTAAAAAAGGTCTTTATTTCTGGTTTTGGCTGGGACAATGGTTCTAAGAAAAAAAAGTTAGAGCCGGAGACTTTTCACCAGGTCATATCTCGCTACCAATTGGGTAAAATTAAACTTTTGGGAGCTGATCATCATTCGATGGATAAGAACTTGGTAACTGAATTTAAGGGGTTTGTCAAAAAGAATGGTTTACGCGAAGGCACCGAATATGAGGTGTCCGAAGTTGCAAAAATTGTTAAGAAAAAAGAAGAATTACAACTAACTTAAAAACTAGGAAAGGATCAAAAAAATTAAAAAAACCCTATCGTCTAATGATGATGGGGCTTTTTCTTTTTTAGATGATATTGCGATATTTGAGGGCGTTTTTGAGAGTTATCTCATCCACGTATTCGAGGTTGGCTCCAGAGGGAAGCCCTTGGGCTAGCCGAGTAATTTTGATATGAGGATTTTTTAATATTTTGGATAAATAGAGAGCGGTTGTTTCTCCTTCGAGGTTTGGACTGAGAGCAATGATAATTTCTAGATTGGAGTGAGTTTTGAGAAGTAAATTTACTTTGTCAGCTAATTTCTTGAGCGGTAAATCATTGGGGGTAATATTTTCAATGGTGTTAATAAGTCCGCCAAGGATAAAATATTTTCCTTGATACTGTCGCGTGTTTTCTAAGCTAATCATATCTTGCAGACTGGCAACAATACATAAGATATTGTCTGGTCTATTCTGGTCAGCACAAATTAGGCAAGGATCATTCTCGGAGATAGCTAAGCATTTTGAACAAACTTTTAGATTTTTTTTAAGGTCAAAAAGATACCGAGCAAAAAGTTGAATTTTATCCGGGTTAGATTTGAGTAAGTGAAAAACATAACGCTCGGCGGTTTTGGGGCCAACGCTAGGTAATTGGGAGAATTGATCGATTAAATTTTGGATGGCGGCTGGATATCTCATAATAACTCTATTGTACTGGATAAAAAGACAATTGTCTAACCCTATTTAAAAACAAAAGACCTGCTTAGAAGGGCAGGTCTTTAGTGATTTGTTTTTATTTTAATCCTGGAAATCCGCCCATTTCTTGCATTTTTCTAGCCATTAATTTTTGTGTTTGTTTAATAGCGTCGTTAACGGCATCCTAGATCGCTCCAGCTAGAACTTCTTTGTTGTCAGTCTCGGCTGTTATTTTAACTCCGTTAATTTGCATATTACCATCCATAGTAATTACTATGCCATTTTTTTCAGTAGTAACTGTTTCACCAGATAGGGCGTTCTGCATTTTTTTAGCTTGGTCACGTAAATCTTTTAATTGTTTTAATTTGTTAAACATAATTTTGCTATTATTTATTATTAATTTAAAAATTAACTGGGACGTCCTTGTTGGTCTTAGCTAAATTTCGGAAACTGGCTGTTTCTTCAGAAAAATATAAATCTACTTTTCCGGTTGGGCCATTACGGTGTTTAGCAATATGAATTTCCGCCTTATGTCTTTCATCGGCCGGCAAATCATTCGGATTATAGGCTCGGTCAGCTGCCTTACGGTAGATAAACATAACCACGTCAGCATCTTGCTCAATTGATCCGGAATCACGTAAGTGGGAGAGTCTTGGGATGGCTGGTCCGCCTTGTTGCTCAACGGCACGAGATAGCTGAGCTAGGGCTAAAACTGGGATATCTAGTTCACGCGCGATACCTTTGAGTCCGCGACTGATCTCCGATATTTCTTGGACCCGATTGTCGCCGTATTTACCCCGGCCCTCCATTAATTGAAGATAGTCGATAACAATTAGTCCTAGGCCTTTTTCCATTTGTAATCTTCGCGCCTTGGCCCTAATTTCCATAACTGAAACATTAGCGGAGTCATCAATATAGATTGGTGCTTCATACATTTGGCTCATGGCTTCATTAATTTTTGGAAAGTCGGTGTCGGTCAAATTTCCAGTACGCATTTTCCAGAGATTGATATCAGCTTGAGAACAGAGCATTCTGTCGACTAATTGTTCTTTACTCATTTCCAGTGAGAAGACCCCGACCCCCTCTTTATTCTTGATGGCTGCTTGTCGGGCAATGTCGAGCGCAAAAGCGGTTTTACCCACACTAGGGCGAGCAGCTAGAATGATTAAGTCAGATCTTTGTAATCCAGCCAGTAAATCATCAAGATCGTGAAACCCAGTGGATAGGCCACGCATTTTGCCGGTCTTTTTGTGGAGCTCATCAATTCTTTCAAAAGCTTGCCCCAATAGATCAT
>JBAYNC010000019.1:0-12867 GCA_041679025.1 Patescibacteria group bacterium | reverse complement strand
TCATTACGATCGTTTTTGTTGAGGTGGGCATACCACCTAGTTTTTTTTAGTCATATATTCTTATTTTAGAAACCTCCAAATTATTTTACAAGTGTTCGGCTTCGAATGAGAATCTGCCAAGGTCGACTCTCCCCAAAATAATATTTAATAAAATAATATTTAATTTTATGAGTCACTTAATTAAATCAATTCTAACAAATAAATCAAACCGCTCCGCTGAATACCTCGAAAAAATATTTTCTTCCGGTGGCATTCCCTGGCGGGAATAGAATATGAACGAAAACGAATCAAGACGAGAATTAATCCTTAACAAGCTTAATCAAGGATCGTTAACCCTTAGTATTATTGCCGGATTAATTTTATTAATCGACAAACTTAAATACCGAGAAACTTATCAAGGATTGCCACCATCTGTAATTCTCGGCTTGATTCTAATTTTCGTTCTAGTCGCCAATCTTAACCATCATCGTCATTCCAATTTAGCTGGAACCATCTTTATCGCCACTTACTTTTTAATCAATACCAGCTTTCTAATTCAATGGGGCGTAAACTTGCCAATCGGTATTATCTTCTATGCCCTAATAATCCTGATGACCGGAGTTTTATTCGGAAATATTTGGGGATTAATATCACTAATCGGAACTTCCCTCACAATAATTTTAATAGCCATTCTGGAAGTAACCAATATTCTCCATCCTGATATTCACTGGCATAGCGAGAGAATTAGCCCCTTAGATAAAATACCAGAAATAATTATTTTAGGGATTATAATGACTGTCGGCTACTTATATAATCGAGAAGTTAACAAGAGCTTAAAAAAATCCAAAGAACTAGAAACAGAACTAAAAGCCGAACGAGATTTGTTGGAAATCAAGGTAGAAGAAAGAACAAAGGAATTAAAAGAAATCCAATTGGAAAAAATGTCCGACCTCTATCGTTTTGCCGAATTTGGCCGCCTTTCATCTGGAATATTTCACGACCTTATGAACCCCTTAAGCGCTCTGACACTCAATTTAGGCCAGGTTCAAAAAAACAATCCAGAAAAATCTAGTTTTCTCGAAGGCGCTATCCGCGCCAGCCACAAAATGGAAGATTTTATTAGTGCTCTTAAAAATCAAATTCGACGTCAAAGCAACAAACGTTATTTTTCTTTGAACGAAGAAATTGATCAAATAATCAAAATTCTTAATCACAAAATTATAAAGAATAATTTATCCCTTAAATTTTCTCCCACAACTGAAATCAAAAGTTATGGCGACCAAGTTAAGTTCAGCCAAGTTGCCGTCAATCTTATCAGTAACGCCATCGATGCCTACGCCGAGAAAAAATACCCCCACCGAATAATTAATGTTTCCTTAAAACAACAAAATAATTATATTTACTTAGACGTCTCTGACAGAGCCGGAGGAATCGACCCCATTAATTTACCAAGAATTTTTGAACCCTTTTTTACCACCAAGCACGGCGTCAGAGAAGGACTTGGTATCGGGCTTTCGTCTACTAAAAATATCATTGAAAAAGATTTTTCCGGGAGCATCAAAATCAAAAACGATTTCGGTTATGGAGTTAAATTTATCGTCAAATTACCCTATCGTCATGATCGATCCAAACAAAGAACGGGCCGCTCTGATAATCAGAGAACTAAAGCGTGATCCCGAGTACTTAGTCAATAATCTATTTTTTCAAAACGCTCTCCAAACCTTTCAGGTTTTAAATAAAATTCAAGCCATTGACCACCGACTAATAACCGGCGGAGTCTTAGCCAATATTACTAAACTTTTACTATCTCTAGAACTACAACCGGGCGGACCATACGCCGAAGACAAATTAAATCCGGACCCAAAATTAAATACCGAAATTGCCATCTTCTTGGAAAAACAAGGAATCCGACTTCCGGCGCTAGAAATTTTTAGCAGAAAAGTATCAGCCAGAAAAGAAAACCACAAGATATTTGAATATCTTCATTCTCTGGCCCAAAACAGACTAAGGTCTCTGCCACGATCTTTCCGGTCGATTATCAGTCCTAAGCTAGAAAAAATAATCCAAGGAGACCAAGACAAACAAATATTATTATTAGCCTATTATTTTAAATTATCCCTCGGAAATCATGGCGCTAAAATTACCACAGACATAATTTATGAGTTGGGACTAGCCAATTTATTCTTATGGTTGTCCTACACCATTTATGACCACCTCATTGACGGCGAAGAATCTCTCGATTCCTTGC
The DNA here is from genome assembly GCA_041679025.1 of Patescibacteria group bacterium. GTDB lineage: Bacteria > Patescibacteriota > Patescibacteriia > Patescibacteriales > UBA12465 > CG1-02-41-21. The sequence goes on along the minus strand of JBAYNC010000019.1, from coordinate 10,640 downwards.
CAATCGCTAATTGGGCAGCACGAGAATTTACTCTCATCATCAGCCAACAAAAATCTTCTCAAGAATACCAATCTCTGTTTAGGAAGATTATGGCCCAAATGGATTACTCCCAAGTCTGGGAAAGAAAATATGCTAGATTTAACCAAAACAAAAATAACAACATTAGTGCTCAAGTTAAAAACTACCAAGGTCCAATCGCTCTCTCCAATAAATCTCTAGCACATTGTCTCGGCCCGATGCTAATTCTCGACCAATTGAAATTACCGCCCAATTCCAGTCAGGGAAAAAATATTTTATCATTCTTTAAATATTATTTAAGCGTTCGCCAACTACAAGATGATATTTATGATTTTGAACCTGATTATCAAAATGGAATTATTACCTCGGCTAATATCAAAGCGATTAAAAATAGAATTAAACCGGACGATCTGACTAATTATTTCATCAACAAAGAATTGCCCCGCTTAAATGCCCTAACCATTAAATACCAAGAAATGGCCGAAACCCATTTAAAAGCAGCGACGATCATTAAATATCCAGACTATCTAAATCAATTTCTATCACCTCTCAAAACAAACCCCCAAGAAATCAAAGAGTTTTTAAGCACCTACAAAAAAGAGGCCCAAATGGACCTCTCTTGACCTACAAATTTATTTAATCTCCAAGCCTAAATAATATTGCTGCAAAACCTCAGCGGTCAAAGCACTAGAATGTTTTCTGATATTTGCAAAAATACGACTAGCATCAATACCACAAGCGCCAGAAACATTATCCCCTCCTGGATGCTGATTAGAGGTTACATAAGCTGTAATATTATAAACCGACCCATCAATAATAGTCCAACAATCAGAAGCTGTCTTGTGAAGAGAGACATCAGCCAAGGAATAACCGGTTTTAGCAGTCGATGTCGGAACTACCGGACTACTGACAATCGGGGTCACCGGAGTTGAAACTGGCTTAGAGGTAGTACAGGCTGTTAATGTTAAAGAAAAAAAAGCTACTAACAACAAAGAAAATAATTTTTTCATAATTTTATTTTTATCATTAATTCTAGAAATATATTGTATCATAAAATAGATTAAAAATGAAAAAAGCTCATTTCAAATGAGCTTTTTTAAGATTATTTTACCTCTTCCCCTAACTCCACATAACCCTGACTCTGACCAAAAAGATAAATCTCTTTAGCGGCAGAAAAAGCTTTGTTGATCTCGATTAAATACTTTCTGTCACTAGAATTTTTTCTTCTGATCTTTACTCCATTCCAAATGACAAGTCCTATTCTGTTTGCTAGCTGGATTGCAATATTCAAAGTAATCGGAAAAGGCTTTCGCTTGTCATCAGCTGACAATTGATAGGCCAACTTATCATTACCATCCTTCATCAACAAACAAAATATTTCACCAATCACTTTTGGCGGAGGATCATACTCCAACATCAAAGCAAACTTCTTAGCCTGATGATAAGCAACAGGGATATCATCGTAAGTTCGCCTCAAAAAACAATTACGATAAGACGACTCCTTTTCTTTTTCAGAAAATAAAATACCAGTTGATCTCGGCACGGAGGTTGAAGTTTCAGCCGCACAATACATACCTTCTAATTCTATAATTTCCCTCAAGGCATCAAAGGCCAAAAAACTGCCAGATAAAACAAAATTTCTGAACTTCTCATATCCCGAAGCTATCTCTGATTTATAATCATTTTCCATGGTTAATCTATTTTTATAAGTTAATATTATTAAATAACTATTTATAATATAACCACATAGGATAAATTATGTCAAATCATTATCTATCCCAAAGAAATCCATTACCAAAACTTCCCCAGGCAGCGACAGCCTGGTATTGTGGCTTTCTAAGGCCTAAAAAGTCCATAATCCCTAATGGCGTTAAATCGTAGCCACTAATATTGATAATCTCCCGAGAGCCATCAAAATGAATAATCTCAGCCATAGCCATCACTGGCTCGGCGACACCAATGGAATAAGCCAACCTAACAAGAACTTCTTGAGCCCTATATTGTTTTAACAAATCAACGGCGATCTTTCTGGCCATATAAGCGCCAGAACGATCAACTTTAGTAGCATCCTTGCCCGAGAAAGCTCCACCGCCGATTGGAATTTGCGGTCCATAATTATCACAAGCCAATTTTCGACCAGTGACTCCAGTATCAGATGTAAAACCTCCTTGGTTCCAATCACCAGCCGGATTAACATAAATATTTTCGACATCGAGATAATTATTCTTTTCTAGCCACTGATTAACCAAGCCTAATAAGTCACCTTTTTTCAATCCGCAAAAACTAGCCACTAAAGCGATAATTTTTCCTTGGTCGATAGTGATCTGAACTTTGCCGTCACTGGCATGTTGATTGTAAATATAACGGCAAAGATCTCGGGCTAAATAAATCTCTTGTGGAATCAGAGCATCATTGTCGCAACAAGCATAGCCAACCATAATCCCTTGGTCCCCCGCTCCACCGGTAGAAACTCCACGAGCAATTTCTGGACTCTGTCTGACAATATTAGTTTGAATACCATAGCTATCACCGACAACACCTCGAACAATATCTAAGACATCAATCTGGGCAGTGGTAGTCAGTTCCCCAGTAATGGTTATCAGGTTATGGCCACCCATAGTTTCAATCGCTACTCGACTTTGAGGATCTTGCTCTAAGCAAGCATCTAAAATAGCATCGCTAATACAATCACAAATCTTGTCAGGATGTTTAGGCGTTACCGCCTCAGCAGTTTTCAACATAAGTTTGAAGATGAGTTAATAATAAAAAACTCTTTCCTGATTTTGAGGAAAGAGTTTTTTATTTTGAGAAATAAAAAATCGACTTTTATCTTTCCCCTGAATCAGGGTTGGAATTAGCACCTTTTCAAGGCTATCACGCCTTAAAGGTTGCTGGGCAGATCATTGGGCCAAATCCCTCACTGCCACTCTAAATAAACGATTTTATTAAGTTGTAATAATAGTATAGAACAAAAAAAATAATAGATCAATTTTTTCTAAATAAATCAAAAAAACGAAAAGAAATTAAAGAGTATAAGTATTAAACTGACTTCTTAGATTTAACAGCAACATCTTTTTTAACTAGCTTCTGAACTGACCCGCTAATTGTTTTCCAGTGCTTCTTTAGGTCTTGAGCTAACTCCTGAACTTCAGCTGGATTATTATTCTTGACCTTTCCATACTTAACAGCAATAGCATCAATAATCTTATGGTAAGCAGCTTCACTAATTTCGCGGGACATCTCTAACTTCTCAATAACATCAGCCTTCATTTTGATTGCCCAGGACTTAGCATATTTCTGATTCTTTTTCCCGTTAGGCCCTAAGAAGAAATAAGCGGTAGCAGCTAAACCCGCTAATCTTGCGCCTAGAAGAAATAAACTGGCGACACTCGAACTTTTTTTGATTTTTTTGGTTGTCATATATTTTTTTAAATTAATAACAATTATAATTATACCAAACATGGCTAATATAAACAAATAAAAAAGAGTGATTTTTGTGAACCACTCTTTAAAAAGCTATATGACTCCTCCTTATCCGAAGCTACCCCAAAAACCGCCGTCTTCTTGTACCTTGCCAGAACAGAATCCTTGTTTAGGATTAAGTGGGCGAACAATACATTCAATTAGATTTGCCTTGAGAAATGACTGATGCGCCTCATCCACCAGATTCATAGCTAATTTCTTTCTTACTTCATCTGTTCTCTCCGGTGTTTCGAATAAGCCTTCAACAAAGATAATAATTTCTTCGCCCAATCCTTCAGACAACAAATCTTTTGAGAAAAAGACAGAGACATCTTTGTCGCCAAATTAATTAAGCTTTGGATTAGAATTTAAGCAATAATTACAGATTATGCTTAATCCGATTATGATACAAAACTAAGGGTAATAAGATAAAAAGCAGGCACAAGGCAAAAAAGGCATGGCCTGAAACGACATTGGTTTGCCGAACTAAAAATGATAATAATAATGGGATCCAAATTCCATTACTATAAGAAAAGAAGTTTAACACCGACAACATCGTCGCCTTATGCTTTATCAACCCAAACTCTTTAAACAATTTAGCTTCATAAATAATATTGCGCGTTCTATCATAAGTTGGTATTAATACAAACCCCAAAACTATTAAAATTGGGCTATGAGAAAAACCAATAATAGCATAAACCGAAATAAGATAAAAAACATCAAAAAATAAACTACCGAGCCCTTACGGACTCGGTATTTTTTATAACTCAAGCTTCGCTTGTCCGCTTTCCTCTTGGCCTTGAAACTGAATATACTTCCTGATCTGATCTTCATCCAAGCCCGCCGTGGAGACAAAATAACCATCCGACCAAAAGCCCATGCTCTTGTCATAGACTTTATCCAAGAATGGGAATTTACGTCGCATAGCCTTAGAACTATTTGATTTGAGAATATTAACAGCTTCACTGATTGCCCACTTTGGTGGGATGGAAATTAGTAAATGTATATGATCTTCATCGCACTTGACCTCGTACAGCTCTAGATCTGGATAATTGCGACAAATGCGACGTAAAATGCCAACACAAAAAGTACCCATCCCTTCCTTGAGGGCTTTTCGTCGATACTTAGTCACAAAGACTATGTGGTATCTAGTATAGTATACACTTTGGGCTTGGCGTCGGTACTGCATAGTTATATTCTAACCAATGACGGCCAAAAGTCCAGCGACTAGGCTCTCCTCCGAGGCTTTACAGCCTCGGTTTCCCCGGTAGTAATAAAAAAACATTAGTCGATAGTCGATCTAGTTTATGAATATAAGCGCCGGTAATTGCCGCCAACAAACTACCAAGAGCTAATATAAAACCAAAATATTGGACCGGGATATTTATACTCCTAAACGCCACTTCCCTAAATAATGAGGACTGGTCAAAACCAGCCGAAACAATCCCAAAAATTAAAAAAACTATAAGCATCCTGACCCAAGAAGTCTTTTTTAATATTCCACCCAATTCTTTGATAACATTTTTCTTTTCCACTTCAAGAGACAATCTCTCGGGTGGATTATTTAAAGAAAGGGCGATTAAAAAAGAAGCTAATAGACAAAAGAATCCCAAGATAAAAGGCAGACGATTATCTAATTGGTAACTCAGAGGGATCAGAGAAATTAGAATAACGTTCCCCATCAAACCATAGCTCTGAGCTCGACCCATTATTTTAGAATATTCACCCTCTCTTTTCAGGGCCAGCAAAGTCTCATGAATAAAGGCCTGCAAAGTACCAGAGGTAAAAGCATAGCCCGCAAAGAACCCAATGGAAGCAATCAGGCCGCCGACAAAGCTCGGATAGAATATATATGGGATAACGGAAATAGTAGTCAAAAATGATCCAAAAACAATTGATTTTTTATGTCCCCAATAATCAGCCAAATATCCAGTTGGAACCTCCATAACAATATTAGTTATAGCAGCCACGCTGGCCAGAATTCCCAATTGGAGCAAAGAAACATGGCCAACATCAATTAAATAAATAGAAATCAAAGGCAAAAAGACCCTCTTAGTAAAGATCTTATATAAGTTATATTTAATTATATTTCTTTCTAACTTTTTGGGATTCATATCAACTTAAAGCTTCTAATCAATAACAACTTCTTTATCTCGATATAAACGATCGTGCATTAATTGTTCTAATTGCTTATCAATCATCCGAATCTCGAGGCTTTGCTGTTCATAAAATTGATCCCAGGGAATCTTGTGAATAAACATCTTGGCCAAGAAATCAAAATATAAAGCTTGATTTTCCGAACTAGTAAGCTCCAACACTTCATTAAAGATTTTATGATTTTCCATAAAATCAGAAAAGTTACCATTATCTTTTAATAAATCATCCCAGTCAGTCCTAACTAACTGAAACTCCTTCTGGATTCTATCCCAGGAAGGCTCCCAATCTTTATTAATTTCTTTTAAAACTATTTTCCCGCGACGATCGTCTGGCAAATACCTTCGTAAAAATTCTTCAGTTGGAATATAACCTCGAACACTTTTAAAGGGCAATTCCTCGGTCTCCAAAAATTTATTAAACCTCTTCTGGTTTATTTGACCATCCTTATCAATAAATTGAAGCCAAGTAGAAAAATCATTTTGTTTCTGGTTGTCACCCTCCATCCTCTTAAAACCTAACTGACCAGCAAGTGGGGTGCTGAGCAACCATGATCTACCAATAACTGCCGCTGTTTGAGGCTCATAATCAACAATGTCCTTAGCCAATACAGCTAAATCACTTTTAATTAACTCCATTCCTAAATTTTTCTCATCGATATTAAAAAAATCTTCAACGTGAACCTCAAGAAATTCATCAAATTCCGAAAAACCGAAATCATCTAAATCTTGATACTTCTTATCGGCATCGGTTTTAATGTTATTAATTTGGTTAAATTTAATTAGCTTCGTTTTATCCTCGTAACTATCGCGGTCCTTTGAATCATTAACTCCTAAATATTCTTTGATGGAACTTCTTTTAGCATCAACTAATCCGGATATTTTGTCTAAATCGAACCCACTAGATTCATACAAAGAATCTAGCTCTTCATAAAAATTATCTAAAAATAATTTAATCTTGTCCTTATACCGAGAAAAAACAAATGATTCCAAACGAAAAGTTGGACTGGAAATAATATTTTCAGTCGGAGTAAAGTCTCTAACTATTTCAGAAAATTTACAATCTCCAATACTTCTATCAACTTCCTGAAACTTTTTCTCAGCATAAACCAAAGAAATCTGTTCAATTTTATTAAGCAGTTTTTCTCGTCTTTCTTTAGAATTTTCAGATTCAATCGACTCTCTAATATTCTTAATTCCTTCTAAATTCATATGTTTATAGTTATTTTTTTATATTAACACAAATCAAAGAGATTTTAAAGCTCAAAAAAGCCACCCAATTTATAGGGCAGCTTTTCAAGACAAACTTAAACCGATAATTTTACTACAAAATCGAATTAAATAAATAACCAGTAAAGATAATGCCCAGACCGACAATCGAAGCAAAAATGATTATTAGCTTAGTTTTCATAACCTTCTTTAAAATCAGAAACTCCGGTAAAGATAAAGCGGTAACAGCCATCATAAAAGCTAGCGTTGTTCCAATGGCCACTCCCTTCTCAGTTAAAACGCTGACTAAAGGAATAATGCCGGCAGCGTTAGAGTAGAGTGGAATACCAATAACTGTTGCCAAGGGTACTGCATACCACCTGTCTGCTCCGGCATATTGAGCCAGAAAATCAGCTGGCACATAACCATGAATCCAAGCACCAATGCCAACGCCAATTAAAATATAGAGCCAAACCTTATCGACAATACTCAAAGCGTAATTTAAAGAATAAGTCGCCCTCTCTTCCCAACTCATTTTTACAGAAGCCACAGAACCGTTCTTTGCCTTATTTTTCCAAACAAAGTCAGCCACTAAATGCTCGACATTCATTCGACCTATAATTAGCCCAGAGACTATAGCTATAATCAACCCGCTTAAAATATAAAGCAAAGATATTTTCCAACTAAACAAACTAAGAAGCAAAACTAAAGCTACCTCATTAATCATCGGTGAGGAAATTAGAAAAGAAAAAGTAACACCCAGTGGTACACCAGCCTCAACAAATCCTAAAAACAAAGGCACGGCCGAACAAGAACAGAAAGGAGTAATAATACCAATCAAAGAAGCGAGAATATGACTGGTTAATTTATTTTTTTTAGCTAAAAACAAACGAACTTTTTCTGGGGGCAAATAAGTGCGGATAAAAGAAACGATAAAAATAATGACGAAAAGCAAAATAAATATCTTTAAGGTATCAAAAATAAAAAAATTAACAGAACTCGCTAATAAAGTCTGAGGTTTAATATTTAAAACCGAGTAAGTTATCCAATCGGCTAAAAGTTGTAAGGGATAAAACATATATTAACTATTATTTATTAATTCTTCCCTAATTATATCTTAAAACCTTAACTTTTGACAGAGCTTAACTGCAAATAAAAAGACCCGATTTTAAATCGAGTCTTTAGTGTTTTTTATATTCTTTGATCTGGCTAGATTAGCTTAAGAGCTAAGCTAGCAAAATCGTCGGTACTATAAGGATTGATCCTTTCAATCTCTTCTAAGTATTGATTGATTGTCCATTTCTCTTTCCTCCAGAGACTTTCAAAATCAGGAGTCAAAGACCTTAACATCGCCTCATGAGATCCTCTGTTATCGATGGTAAAAAATGACAATCTTTCCTTGAGGCTGAAACCGGCCCAATCAGGATGTTCGCTAAGGTTATGGCCGATTAAAATATAATTAATCGTGAAAGACATTGGTATCTTTTTAAAAGAAGTCTTTTTCCAAACGGCCAATAAACTCTCGTGCGGTGCTCCGGATCGACGAAAGAGGTCTCTTAACTCCTCTTCATTTAACCCCAAGGAATTAATATCAGAAATGCTGTCCAATGGATACTTGCTATAAAACCAGCGCCAGCTTTTTACACCTCCGTCCAATAATTTATTCTGGCAAAATAGTAAGGCGTCTTCTCTGGTATTATGATGGACATCCATCCGGTCTTCTATTTGAACACGAAGGATCTCAATATGAGCCTCAGAAGCATGTCTGGAAGTAAACTCTTCAAATGTCGCCACCCCGTTTTCAATAATCTTCTGCAATGTCGTTAACAAAAACGAAAGGTTAGAAAAACTTTTTCTTTTCAGAGCGTATTCGATAAACAAATGTGGATTCAAATGACGCCCACAATCAATCATTAGATAAACAGCTAGTCGAAGGCAGTCTTCGTCTCCTTCTGTTTGTTGTAACCAACTGAATAACTTTGACCTTAGTTTTTCTACAAACGGCATGTTAATGTTTTCAGAATCAATTTCTTTAAACAAAGCTAATGTCTCACGGGAACTGAGATCACGCTCCACAACAGAATTCATCACCAATTGATCATTACAGAACCTGGCCGATCTAACCGCCTCACAGGCCTCGGAGTTAGTATAGCTCGGCAGACAAGTAATCAAATGTGCCTGGAAAAAAGACAGAACTCTCCTGGTGGGAAGATTATATTTATAAAGATAGTCAGTATAATAACCATCTAGCTCCAGCAGATCATAGCGCGACTCAATCTTTTCAAGCGCCGCCAGAAACAAAGCTGGAGTGTTAAGATTTTCGATGTGATTCTGAATTTCAATTTCTCCTTTTAGAAGATGGGTCATGAAATCTTTATAAGTATCTCTTGCCCACTGGATTTCCTTTCTATGCACTCGTCGCAAAATAATCGTTATCATTTCCAAAAATAACCTATCAGCATTAAAAGAAAAAATCTTCCTTTTCTGCAGAGCCAACTTAGTCAAATCAGCAACTGATTTTTTTGAGTCACGCCACTCCGGATCATTCATCCAGAGCCTCAATAAATTATATTGCTTATTCATATAATTTGACTCCAAAGCATAAGAATACGGTTCCCAGAAATCGGCTTTTTCTTCAAGCGACATTCTTTGGTAAGCTTCGTTCTCCGAAAAATTAAACCCGGCATAATGTGTCAAGCATTTCAATAAAGAAAAAACTTCCTTCGGCGAGCCACGTCGGCAAAGATAACAAAAATTGTTATTAGCCACAAAACCATCATCCGACAATAAGAAGCGCTCCATGGCGTCGCCAGCCAGACTGATAAGCAAGCCGATATCATCGAGCGAAAAGGTTTTCTCGGTCGATTTGATATACAACGGGCCAGCCAAATCAGGTTGAGCAAAATGTCCTCTGGTAGCTAAAGCATGGAGATCTTCCGGCTTCTGATAATATTTCCCAGTTTGAGATAATTCAACAAGAACCTCTCCAACAAAAGGAAGAACATAACGTTTGACTTCTCTGGCCGCAAAATCATCATGCGAGAAATGAAAAGGCGGGGCTTTGTCGCCAGGAAATGTGCTCTCATTATTATAACTTTTACAAAAAAGCTTTTCGATTTCATCTAACAACTCAATAGCCGAATTCGAAAAGGCTGTCCAGTGCTTGATACACTCTACTAAAACTGGCTTAATCTGCTCTAATAGTGGCACAACCTCTTTGTCTTTATACTCATCACTAGAGCTGATAAAATGAATCCATAATTGCGTTGTCATGATGGCATAACGAAGGCTAGTTTCTCGAGGTCCCTCTTTGATAAACTTCTGGATATACAGTTTCAATAAGGGATTAAAGAAATTAGCGTGGTCTGATTTGTCTGATGACTCTCTTAAAAGCTGATGGGCCAAATAACCGGTAACATCCGGACGGTCCATTAAAGCCTTTAATTTAGCCGGTGAATAATCATCACCGGAAATTAAAATCCCTAAAATTGATAAAGGAGGAAAAGATCCTGATTTAATTACTTCGGGCGTTATAGTTTTCGCCTTCAGAACGTTGATTGAATTTACCATAATTTACTATTTTTTATGAAGATTAAACAATTGAACTAATTATTAACCACACCTGAGACACAGCTGGGCTTAATAATTAGTTCACATAACCTTGTTTTTGAAGGGAGGCAGATTCTCATTCGAAGCCGAACACTTGTAAAATAATTTGGAGGTTTCTAAAATAAGAATATATGACTAAAAAAAACTAGGTGGTATGCCCACCTCAACAAAAACGATCGTAATGAAATT
>JBAYNC010000018.1:0-13209 GCA_041679025.1 Patescibacteria group bacterium | reverse complement strand
GCTTTGGGCTTGGCGTCGATATTGCATAGTTATATTCTAACCAATGACGGCCAAAAGTCCAGCGACCAGGCTCTCCTCCGAGGCTTCACAGCCTCGGTTTCCCCGGTAGTAACAAACCAAAACAAAAGCCATAACATCAAGTTATGGCTTTTTAATTACTCTAATGTGCCGAAAGAGGGACTCGAACCCTCACCCCCTTGCGAGGACTAACACCTGAAGCTAGCGCGTCTACCAATTCCGCCATTTCGGCTCATTAATCAGCAAATAAATAAGTTTGCCAATCGCTTGTTTCTATTCTATCTAATTCTACAGCTTGGTCAATAGCAAAATCACCAATCTTAGTCCGGCGTAATCCGGAAAGATAAGCTCCCACCGCTAAAAAATTACCTAAATCATAGGCCAATGTTCGGATATAAGTTCCGGAAGAACAGGCCACCCTCAACTTCAATATCGGCCAACTATAATCAATAATCTCTAAATCGGAAATAATGATTGCTTGTTTTGGCCGAACAATGTCTTGACCCTTGCGAGCTAGATCATATAATTTCTGCCCATTTACCTTCTTGGCACTATACATGGGTGGTAATTGTTCTCGCGCCCCTAAAAAATTATTAACAGCTATTATTATTTTCTCTTTATCCAATGCCTCTCCCTGATATTCTGACAAGATCTTTCCTTCTCGATCATAGGTATCAGTGGTAATACCTAAATGGATTTCAGCTTCATACTCTTTATTCATTTTGACAAACCGAGAAATATTCTTAGTCGCCGCTCGACCGACAGCCAAAATCATTAGTCCCGAAGCTTGTGGGTCTAGCGTCCCAGCATGACCAATTTTTTTTATACCCGACAAACGTCTCAAGCGATTAACAACGCCATGAGAGCTAATATTGAGGGGCTTATCAATTAGAATAAATCCGGTATCCATATAATAATTATATCATTTTTATAATAATATGATATAATAACACAATAAATAATATTATCATAAAAATTATGAAAATGCCCATTAAACTAACGCTTAAAACCGAATTAATCCCACTTACCTTTATCACCGCCACAGTAGCAACAGTTTTGTGTTTTTATAATAATTTGCCAGACAAAGTAGCCAGTCATTGGAATTTTGCCGGACAAGTTGATGGCTGGAGCAGTAACACCTTCCATGGCGTATTTTTTCCTTTATTAATAATTGGCCTATATGCCCTCTTTCTTATTATGCCGATGATTGATCCACATAAAGAAAACTATGAGAAATTTATTTCAACCTATCATGTCTTCAAAGGACTAATAATTACCCTCCTCTTTTTTATATTCTTAGCCACCACCATCTTTAATCTAGGTTATAATATCAATATCGGGATAATGGCCGCTACTACTGTTGGTCTTTTCATGATTATTATGGGCTTCTACCTAAGAGACATTAAAAAGAATTGGTTTATGGGCATTAGAACTCCATGGACACTATCATCACCTCATGTCTGGGAAAAAACCCACAAGTTTAGTTCTTGGTTATTTGTTATTTTTGGCATCATTATCATGATCGCTCCCTATTTACCAGAGTCTCTAGCTTTTGCCCTGTTCATACTGGGAGTTCTCGGAGTTTCTTTAGGATCATTCCTTTATTCCTATCTCATCTTTTCCCAAGAAGAGAAGGCTAACAAAAAATAATAATCATCAATCATTAATTCTAAAAAGCAGAGGGCTCCTCTGCTTTTTTTGTTTTTTTTGCTATAATTAAAGAAGAAACAAACAAATAAATATATGAGTTATAATCCTACCGAAAACTACAAAAACAAAAACGCCGATCAAATGCTTCAACTGCTTCAAGTAACTGATCAGGGCTTAAGTAAAATAGAAGCCGAGAGTCGTTTCAAGACTTATGGACCAAATGACGTCTCTAAGCAAAAGAAGGTTCCAGTAATTATAAAGTTCCTATCATATTTCAAAAACCCAATGATTATAATTTTAATCATTGCAGCTACTTTTTCAGGCATCACCGGCTCTTACAATAGCGCAATTATTATTTTTACCATGATCTTCTTTAGTGTCGCCCTTAACTTCTACCAAGAACATAGGTCATCAATGGCCGCCGAAAAAATTACCAAAAAATTAGCTATCCGAGCAATTGTCATTAGAAATGGCCAGGAAAAAGAAATTATTACCAAACTAATTGTCCCCGGAGATATTGTTTGTCTATCAGCTGGAGACATTATCCCTTCTGATGGTCTCTTGCTAGAAGCTGATGACTTTTTTGTTAATGAATCAATTTTAACCGGGGAAAGCTTTCCAACAGAGAAAAATATTAATAATACCAAAACATCTCAAGTCTTCTCAGGCACAAACGTTATTTCTGGTTATGCGCGCTATTTAACTGTAAAAACTGGCCTCAACACTGAATATGGTCAAATTGCCGATCAATTAGGCGATCATCACGAGACAAATGCCTTTGAAGCTGGTATTCAAAACTTTGGGTATTTGATAATCAAAATTATTCTCTTTATCGTCGTTATCATCTTTCTGATTAATGCCATCTACAAAAAGGATGTCATGGACTCTATTATCTTTTCAATCGCGGTTGCCGTTGGTGTCACCCCCGAACTACTCCCAATGATTATGAGCGTCAACATGGCTCGAGGGTCAATCAAAATGTCTAAGAAAGGCGTCATTGTCAAAAGACTAAATGCTATTCCAGACTTTGGTAGTATGGACATTCTCTGTACCGACAAAACTGGAACATTAACCCAAGACAAAATTACGGTTGTCAAATATATTAATAATGAGAACCAAGCCGATGAAGCCGTTTTGCAAACCGCCTATCTCAATGGCTATTTTGAAACCGGAATCAAGAGTCTGCTCGACAAAGCAATTCTTGATTTCAAACACATTTCTACCACTGGAGCCAAAAAGATTAATGAAATCCCATATGACTTTGTCAGACGCTGTTCTTCGATTATTTATGAAAAAGATGGACAGAAAGTAATCGCCACTAAAGGAGCTCCGGAGGAAATCTTCAAAATTTGTACTCTCTATCGCCAAAACGGTAAAGATATTAAGTTCGCAGTCGAAAAGCTAGTCCAAGCAACTAAATTATATAACGATTTGAGTAGTGAAGGATTTAGAGTCTTAGCTATTGCCACCAAGAACATGACGGAAAACAAGAGCAAATACACCAAGGAAGATGAAAATAACATGATTTTAGTTGGCTTTATTGCTTTCTACGATCCACCGAAGATTAGCGCCAAGGAAACAGTCGCCTTTATGGCTAGCCACGGGATAGAGATCAAAATTATTACAGGTGACAGTCCACTAGTGGCTAAGAAAATATGCGAAGATCTAGATATTGGTATTAAAGGAATAATAACCGGCGATGAGTTTGACATCAATAAATTCAGCCATGGGGAGATGCTACTTAAGGCCCGATCTAATAGTATTTTTGCCCGATTTTCCCCAATGCAAAAAGAAAAGATCATTGAAGTCTTGCGCCAAGGAGGATCAGTTGTTGGTTATTTAGGGGATGGGGTCAACGACGCTCCGTCGCTTAAAATGGCCGACGTTGGCATTTCAGTGGATAATGCCGTTGATGTGGCCAAAGAAACAGCCGATATTATTCTAATGAAGAAAGGCCTACAAGAGTTAATGGAGGGAGTTTTAGAGGGCCGGAAAACATTTGGCAATACCATGAAGTATATTATGATGGGACTTAGCTCTAATTTTGGTAATATGTTTTCCTTAATTGGAGCCTCTTTATTCCTGCCATTTTTTCCAATGCTCCCTGGGCAAATTCTATTAAATAATTTTATCTATGATGCTTCGCAATTATCAATTCCCTCAGATAATGTTGATGCTGAATATTTAAAAAAACCAAAACACTGGGATCTAAAAATGATTAAACGCTTTATGATTATTTTTGGTCCAATTAGTTCCGTCTTTGATATTTTAACTTTTGTGATTTTATATTTTATTTTCAAAGCTCCTGAAGCTACTTTTCAAGCTGGTTGGTTTGTGGAATCACTCGCTACTCAAATATTAGTTATCCACATCATCAGAACTAGACGCATTCCATTTTTACAATCACGACCAAGCAAATATTTATTATTATCAACTCTCAGCGCCGTCGCTCTCGGAGTAATTATTACCATGCCACTTATCGGAAGCTTCTTCGGATTCAATCCGCTCTCACCGCAAATATTTTTAACGATAACAATTTTGGTTATCATCTATCTATTAGTAGTTGAAGGGGTCAAACAATTATTCTTTAAAAAAATATATCAAACAGAATAATATGAAAAAAATATTTTCTGATCTAAAAAATATCATCTTCGGCCTAATGTTTCTAATTCTAATTGGGACAGTTTTTTACCTGATGATCGGCCAATTAAAGCGCCAGGAGAATTACGTAATTATCAATAAAAACCTGAAAATAACCGTAGAATTGGCCCAAAATGACCTAGAGAGATATCAAGGATTATCTAACCGGAAATCACTTTGCCAAAATTGTGGGATGCTTTTTTCTTGGCCTGATCCTGAGGTCCAATATTTTGTAATGCGCGATATGAAATTTCCCTTAGATATTATTTTTATCGCCGATCAAAAAATTGTTAAGATTGAAAATAATCTTTGGCCCGAAGACGATCCAACTATTAATTACAGCTCCGACGTTCCAGTTAATTACGCACTAGAAGTGAATGGCGGGCTAACTGAGCGCTATGGAGTTTCCGTCGGCGATGAAGTAATAATTAACATTCAGAAAAAATAAAAAAAATTTGCAAAATTACTTGTATTGTTTTTAAAAATTTGCTAAAATATAAATAGATAGAAAATTTTATTGAGATCTTTAAAATCTAGGGAGGAATCAATTTTCTTTTTAAAATGATTTTACTTTATTTTTCTGAATTATCTACTAATAAAAAATTATTAGTATATTAACATAGGGAAATAAGGTCGGTTTTCCTATTTAAAAATCATATTTAAAAATATGCCTACTAAAAAAGTTATCAAAAAGAAACCAGCAGCTAAGAAAGTTGTGAAAAAAGCTGTTAAGAAGGTTGTAAAGAAAGTAGCCAAGAAAGCAGCTAAGAAAGTTGTGAAAAAAGCTGTTAAGAAAGTGGCTAAGAAGAAATAGTTACGTCGGATTCCTCCCTAGATTTTAATGAACTCTTAAATTAAAGTATGAATCGTCGTCAATACATCATTATCGCTAGTGCAGTTTTGATTGTTATTGTTTTGGCCGTTTGGTTAGGATTAATTTTCTTTTCTCCAAAGAAAAATGGTCCAACATCCAATAATAACCAAGCAATATCAATTCCAAAAACTAGTTATACCGATAGATTAGCAATGTTACAGGACCTTCTTTCTAAAAAGTTAGGTAAAAATAAAGAAAACGTGCTGGTTAATATTGCCCGAGAAAATAATACTCATATTAAAGGTATTGTGTCAGTTAAAGATGACTACGAGGGTATTTTCCTAGCAACCAGGGTAAGTGGGGAGTGGGAGATAGTTTGGGACGGGAAAAGTAATTATTCCTGCCAAGATATCAAAGAATACAATTTTCCGGGAGAAATGGTCAGTGATTGCACAAAATAAGACAAAAATTAGAAAATATAAAAAATCGTAGTCTACTCTACGATTTTTTTATTAAATATGATAGAATAACAGTATGAAAATATTAAAACAAAACAAAAAAGCCTTTACGCTCGTTGAGCTTTTAGTGACTCTATTTATCATTGGAGCCATTACTTCCCTGTCAGTTATTGTCTTTGATGTTTCCTGGTCAAAATCCAGAGACAATAAACGGATCAGCGACATTATTAGAATTCAAAACATATTGGAGAGCTATCATCGAAATGAAGGACGGTATCCAGATTCAATAACTTTTGGTGGTGATCTAATCAGCTCTTCATCAATCGTTTATATGCTAAATATACCAATAAATCCCAGTCCAAGAGATGACGGAGACTGTTTAGATGAAGAATACCAGTACGGAACATCCACCGATCTCTATGGTAATGAAAACTTCTATATTGAATTTTGTGTCGGTGCCAACACTGACCAAATAATAAAAGGTCAAAACTGTGCTACCAACCAAGGAATTACTTCTGGCGCCTGTAATTTTGGCAATTTAAAATCAGGCCTAAGACTATGGCTCAAGGCTGATGGCAGCCTAACCAGTCATTTTTTAAACGGAAATGATTATGTAGAAGAATGGAATGATGAAAGTGGTAGTGAGAATGATATTATTCAGACTGATTCGGACAAAAAACCAACAATAGCCACTTCAACTTCAAACGGTCAACCAGGAGTTAGATTTGATGGCACTAACGATTATCTAAGCGGTGGAGATATCTTAAATTCTTTTAACAGTGGGCGAACAATTTATGTAGTTGGAAAAAGTAACGCTGCTGATGGGGCTTTTGTGACGAAGGCCATGGATGCTTCGGAGCCAGGAAACTATGGATTATTTTATGACAACAGCAATATTTTATATTTATACCAAAATATCGATGGCAACTATAATGTTACCGCCACTAGCACCGCGGGAGTATATCAAATAGTAACAACCGAGAGTAATGAAGATTTGCAACAAAACAATTTATACTTAAACAATATTTTGGTTGGGACAACTGATATTACTTCCTGGCAAGGATTGGCAAGTAGTATGCATTTCCTAGTTGGGGCAACTAATAATAGCTTAAATAACGGAGAAACACTATTCTTGGATGGAGATATCAATGAAATATTAATCTATGACCGAATTTTAAACGATATTGAAAAAAATGAAATATATAATTATCTCCAAAGCAAGTATGGATTGTAAACAAAGGAAAAAAATAAATAATAAAGGATTTACTTTGGTGGAAATCATTGTAGTTGTCGCTATTATTGGCATCATCTCGGCCCTTAGCCTTTTAGCTTACGGAACAATCAGACAAAAATCCCGTGACACCAGAAGAGTCAAAGACATTGAACAAATTCAAACCGCTCTTAAGCTCTACCTCTATAATGAAGGCTCCTACCCAGAGTCTCTGGATTTCGGCGGACTTCTATTGGGGTCAACTTCGTCTACTACCTACATGGCAATAATTCCCAACAACCCTCAACCGCGAAATGACAATGAGTGCACTAATTCTGATTATAGTTATCAAGCATCATCAACCAGCACTGATTACAGAATAAGCTTTTGTTTGGCAACGGCCGTTGGCAGCCTAACCCCCGGAAAGAAATGTGCCACTTCTAAAGAAATACTAAACTATGAATGCCCTTGGGCCTGTGGTCTACCAGTCCAATATTCCAATGGCCCTTATGACTCCAGTGGCACAACCAGAAACCAAGGTGGTTATTATCGTACAGTACAAATTGGTAGCCAATGCTGGCTAAAAGATAACCTAAATATTGGAATCCAAGTATGTAATTCTGGCAATAATTGTTCCACCGACCAGGCTGATAATAGTATCATAGAAAAATATTGTTATGCTAATCAGCCAAACAACTGCAATGCTTCTGGTGGACTATACCAATGGCCCGAAGCAGTCCAATATTTAAACAATGCTTCCATATTAGCAGACTGGGATCCTATCCCCGCTGGGAATATTCAGGGCATTTGTCCATCTGGTTGGCATCTTCCAACTCATAATGAATTTAATTTATTAGAAAGAACTATTTGTACCTCAGAAACTTGTGCCACCGATTTTCCAGATAATAATACGGCCACTGGCTGGCAAGGAACCGATGAAGGCAGTAAGTTAAGTCTTCTAACATTAAACGGAAATAATTCATCTGATTTTACCGCCCTAATGCCTGGTTATTACGAAAACAGTGGCGCTTTTACCTCATTAAATACTGAAACATCATTTTGGTCAGCTTCTACCAGTGGATCTGACTCCTGGTATCATCGCCTAAGTACTACCTGGGGAAAAGTTGATCAAAACCACATCAACCGTGATTATGGCTACTCAGTCCGTTGTCTATTAGACTAAAAAAGACCATCTAACTAGATGGTCTTTTTTTAATATATGTAATCTTTTTTAACTAAACTAAGAGTTAATAATCGCCAAGACTTCATCTCTCTTCTCTTCCATCAGAGCCTGTCTAATAGCTTCTAAATTTAATCTCATCTTATTCTCAGTGTTAGAAGCTCGAACATTAAACCACCAATCAGGATAAGTAATGGTAATACCATCTAATTTATCAATTTTAGCATCGCCATATTTTTCTTCTAACAACTTAAATATTCGATCCTTGTTTTTAACATTACTATTAATCTCACCGGAGTTAAAATATTTTTGATAAGGCTCAATTTGTTCAGAGACCCCTTTATTGCTATCAGAAAACTCCATAAGTAGTTTTAAAATAATAACCATCGGGACTTCGAAACAACCCATTTCCATATTCAAGAAAAAATGTCCAGAAGATTCACCGGCAAAATAAGCTCCTTCTTTCAACATTTGTTCTTTAATTAACGAATGACCCACCCTAGTCATCATTGGAATGCCACCATACTTAACAATCAAATCAACAGTAATTTTTCCTGGTCTAACATCATAACCAATTTTAGCCCCAGGATTATCAGCTAAAAATAACTTAGCTAAAATTCCTCTAATAATAGATTGATCAATAACTTTGCCTTGATTGTCAATGAAGAAGACTCTGTCACCATCACCATCGACTGCGATGCCTAAATCAGCTTGTTCGGAAATAACCATTTTAGACAGGTCGGCTACATTTTCTGGTTTAATTGGATCAGCTTCGTGCACCGGGAAAGAACCATCAAGAGTAAAATTCATCTTAATAAGTTCACAGGGCAAATAATGAAACAGGGCTTCTAAATATTGGCCACCCATACCATTGGCTGTATCGGCAACAATTTTTAATGGCTTTATTTTACTCAGATCAGCCATCTGCAAATCATGCTTAACCTGTTCCGAAAGAACATTATATCTCTCGATTATTGTCCCAGGGCTAGAGGACTCTTTTAAGTCCCCGGCCAAAATTCTAGTCTTCAAAAATTCCATACCAGTATCACCACTAATCGGTACCGCCTTAGAGCGTACCATCTTGAATCCATTCCATTTTGATGGATTATGAGAAGCAGAAATCATTATTCCACCATCATAAGAAAAGTTAGCAACAGCAAAATAAAAAGTTGGGGTTGAACAAAGACCAATATCAATGACATTAGCCCCGCCAGCAATTAGACCTTCAATCAAAGCTTTCTTCAAACTAGGCGAAGATAGTCGCATATCAGAACCAACGACGATCTGCATTTTTTTGGAAACAAGATCAGAATCATCATGGCGCAAAGCAATATAGGCTAGTCCTAATTGATAGGCAAAATAATCACCAAAATCCTTTTCATAAATACCTCTAATATCGTAAGCTTTAAAAATATCAGGATTAATATTCATAGTTTTTTAATTATTTTTTTGATAATAAAACCACATCGCTCCTAGAGACCAACAAGTAGCTATAAGGGCACCCAACCAACCAATAAGGGGCAAGGCAAAAATAACTGAACAAACTACTATTCCTGCAATCATTTCTAAAAATAATTTAGGAGCTTGCTTGCCAACCATCTTTTTTAGTAAAAAGCGACCAACCATAATGCCAAAGACAACTCGACTGACAAAGATAACCATCAGCCACAAAGCAGAAAGAATCAAAGCCAAAGGAATACCGATAAAAGTAGCAATAAGAATTAAGGAAATAATTGGAGGAGCAAACATCACAATGGCGCCAACTCCAATATTCATCCCAATCTTATTCTTCATGCGATCGGTTACTCCCACAACCTGTTTACGCCAGAGAGATAATAGTGCTAAGCCAACCAGCAAGGCAGAGAAAATAGCATATATCCGACCCCAAATAAAAGCGAGAACAACTTTATGATCAGAGCTTTCTGGTAAATTATGAACAATCTTGCCACTAACACGATCCTTTATCAATTTAGCCTCATTAATCCCAGTATAAATAACATCCCCCTCAACTTTTCCAGTCTCTGTAATTTCTAGTACGCCCCGTTCTTTTTTCTCTAAATCACCATCAACCTTGATATCTAAATTCTTAGCCACTCGACCGGCCACTAATAGGTTTTTAACAGAACCATGTAAGCTACCATTAACTTCGCCTCGCATCTCAGTTTGAACACCAGCCACCAATAAATCCCAACCAACCTTAGCCTTATCAGATAAAATAACACTGGCGCCAAAAGCATTCATATTGCGACCGACTGTTCCGCTAAGGTTAATAAAATTACCAGCCACTCGCACATTACCTAATACTTCTCCCGAGATATTAATAGTCTGAGCAGCACAGATAATATCACCATCAACCTTAGCGCTGATATTAACAGTCTGACCAACACAAATCACATCTCCAGTTACCTGGCCATCAATAGTAATAATCGATCCAGCCGCGTACAGATTGCCATTTATTATCTGATCCTTGGGATTAGAGACTGAGTTACCGCTCTGAACCGAAAAAGCCTTAGTAATAGCCGGAAATAAGACCAAAGTCATCATAATTAGCAAACTAGCGATAATTTTTTTCTTTGACATAAACTTATATTTATTATATGGTTTAATTAATTGAACTATTACTTACATTATACTTAAAAAAGATGAGGCAAGCAATATTAGAATTTTTGTCATCTGATTTTACCAAAATAAAGACAGCCGATCAGATGTCCGATCTCAAGAGGCGCCTGGCCAAAAAATATGGCGACGCTATTTTATTGCACTCTGATTTATTACCAGAAATAAAAAATAAACTAAAAAATAAGAATCTAACCAACAAAGAAAAGATTAATTTAGAATCAGCCGTTTTACTTCTTAAAAAAAGAGCCATTCGAACTCTCTCCGGAATCGCTCCAGTAGCCGTTTTAACCAAGCCATACCCCTGTCCCGGAACTTGCGCCTATTGTCCCAATGAAAAGAATGTTCCGGCCAGTTATTTATCCAACGAACCAGCTGTCATGCGAGCTATTAGATGCAGCTATGACCCTTATCGACAAATAGTTTTGCGTCTCAAGGCAATGGAAAATAATGGTCACGAACCTAACAAAATAGAAGTGATTGTTATTGGCGGAACTTGGAGTTATTTTCCGGAAAAATATAAGTTCTGGTATATTTTAAATTGTTTTAAGGCTGCTAATGATTATGCCAAATTAAAGCTACCCGAGGATCCCGATGAAGATTCCAGATTAAAGTTGGCTAATAATTTAATTAAAAAGATAAAATCACCTTTTCTGCCAAACATGAAATTGGTAGAGATTAAAAAACAACTTCTCAGCGAACAAAAGAAAAATGAAAAAGCTAAATATAAAATAATTGGCCTCACTCTTGAAACGAGACCGGACTATATCAATCCACAAGAGTTATTAGAAATGCGCCAATTAGGAGCAACTCGCGTTGAAATTGGAGTCCAAGCTATTGATGACCAAATCCTGACTCTCAACAAAAGAAAAAGTGGCATTAAAGAAATCGCTCAAGCCACCAAAGCACTCAAAGACTATGGCTTCAAAGTCACCTATCATTTTATGCCAGCTCTTCCTGGATCAAACCCCAAGAAGGATTTAGAAATGTTTAAAGAGCTTTTCTCCAACCCCAATTACCAGCCAGATCAAATCAAATTCTATCCAACCGTCGTCACTAAAGGCAGTCTATTATATAGATGGTATAAAGCTGGAAAGTATCAACCCTATACCGATCAAGAGCTAGAAGAATTAATTGCTGAGTGTAAGGCTCTAGTCCCTCCCTATGTCCGAATTATCAGATTAATTAGAGATATACCGGGAGAGTCAATTGTTGCCGGAAACTTAGTAACTAATCTGCGTCAGATAATGCAACAGAAAGGAGTTAAATGTAATTGTATCAGATGCCGAGAGATTAAAGACAAGCCGATGAATATCAAAAAATCTAAATTGATAATTGTAAAATACCCGGCCTCCGATGGAATGGAATATTTCTTAAGTTATAATAGTCCTGACAATAAAGACCTCTATGGTTTTTGCCGCCTAAGACTATCTGCTAATAGTCCAATTGCTCCAGCCTTAATCAGAGAGCTTCATGTTTATGGTCAACTAGTTCCGGTTGGGCAAAGCAAGAAAGTCCAACATAGCGGACTAGGAAAAAAATTAATGCTGGAAGCCGAAAAAATTGTTAGGAAAAATAATTTAAAAGAAATTGCAATTATTTCCGGCATTGGAGTCAGGGGATATTATCGAAAGCTAGGATACAAGTTGAAAAATACCTATATGATTAAATCTTTATAACAAAAAAGACTCTCTGATATTAGGGAGTCTTTTTTATTTATCAGTTATTTCTATCTCTTCACCTTTTTCTCCTTAGCCAGTACAGCTAAAGTAGTTTTGATAACCGTATCAGGAATAAGAGAGATACTATCAATATTCCATTCTACTAATAATTCAGCAAAATCAGGAAAATCACTTGGAGCCTGACCACAGATTCCAACTTTTCGACCGGTTCTTTTAGCAACAGTAATTAAATAATGAATCAAGGTCTTAACAGCCATATTCTTCTCATTGGAAATACCAGCCACATGAAGATTATCACCAGAATCACGATCAATACCTAGAGTTAATTGGGTTAAGTCGTTAGAACCAATGGAAAAACCATCAAATATTTTGGCAAATTCTTCCGCTAAAATAATATTAGCTGGGATCTCCGCCATCACATAAACCTGCAGACCATTAACTCCTCTCTTTAATCCGTTAGCGGCCATAATATCTAAAACTTTTTGACCCTCTTCTACGGTACGACAGAATGGAACCATAATTTTGACATTGGTTAGTCCAAAACTGTCACGAACTTTCTTTAAAGCTTGGCACTCCAATTTAAAGGCTGGCAAGAATTGAGGGCTATAATAACGATTGGCACCACGAAAACCAATCATCGGGTTTGATTCTATTGGTTCATATTCTTTGCCACCGATTAGATTAGCATATTCGTTTGTTTTAAAATCAGAAAGTCTGACGATAACATCTTTAGGATAAAAAGCAGCTCCAATCATCGCCACGCCTTCAGCTAACTTATCAACAAAATATTGTGATTTATTTTTATAGCCCAGAGTAAGTTCAGCAATCCTTTTCTTAGCTAGAGGATCTTTTAATTTAGCAAAATTAATTAAAGCTAAAGGATGAGTCTTAATAGAATTATTAATGATAAATTCTAAACGAGCCAAGCCAACGCCATCATT
>JBAYNC010000017.1:0-13360 GCA_041679025.1 Patescibacteria group bacterium | reverse complement strand
TTGGGAGTTGAAGCTTTAGGAGGACTACTGGTTGGTTCAATTATTACTGGTATTTTTGTAGCTATTTCTATGACCTCCGGTGGTGGTGCTTGGGACAACGCTAAGAAGTATATTGAGTCTGGAAATTTTGGTGGCAAGGGTTCTGATGCTCACAAGGCAGCTGTGACCGGAGACACCGTTGGTGATCCTTACAAGGACACTGCTGGTCCAGCTATTAATCCAATGATTAAGATCCTAAATATTGTTGCTTTGTTGATTATTGGTTTATTGCTCTAATATTTTGTCGGACATGATAATTAAAAAGACGCTTTTTATTAAGCGTCTTTTTTTGACTCGTGAACTAGCACGTGTAACCACGATAGTTAGTGGTCTCCCCGGAATTTTGCGGGGTGCTCATTCCCTGATTAATGTAATAAATTACTATTAATTGATTGAGATTATTTTAATTATATTTTTTTTAGGGTTATTTTGTCAATAGATTTGAGGCGATAATTAGCCAAAATCTTTAAAATAAGCTATAATTTAAGGAGCAGAAAGTGATTTTCTTGCTTTTTGGTGTTAAAATGTTAGAATTAAAATTTAATAATAATTAAGCAAATACTATGAAAGTAACAAGAAAGGATTTAGAAAAGTCCCAAGTCGAATTATTAGTTGAGTTGTCGGTGGAGGATTTTGCCCCCTACATTGAAAAGGGAGCGGTCAAATTGTCAGAAAATGTAAAAATTGAGGGTTTTCGCCCTGGAAAAGTGCCTTACGACATTCTTAAACAAAAAGTCGGAGAGATGAGTATCTTAGAAGAAGCGGCTCATTTAGCTATTCATAAAACTATTGATGTTGCTATTGATGAAAATATCAAAGACAAGGAAATTGCTGGTCAACCTCGAGTTGAGGTCAGTAAGTTGGCCCCTAACAATCCGATGGAATACAAGGTCTTGGTAGCAGTTTTGCCAGAGATTAAAATCGGCGCTTATAAAGATTTAGGCATCAAGCAAGAAGCTGTTAAGGTGGAAGAAAAAGATATTGAAAAGGCTCTAAGTGAGGTGGCTGAATCTCGAGCCAAAGAGAGTGTTAGTGAAGAGCCAATTAAGAATGGTGACAAGGCTATTATTGATTTAGATTTATTTTTAGATAAGGTTCCGGCTGAAGACGGTCAGGCCCGAGATCTAACTATTATGATCGGTAAGGATTATTTCGTTCCTGGATTTGATAAAGCATTATTGGGAGTTAAAAAAGGTGAGGAAAAAGATTTTAGTTTACCTTTTCCGGCCGACTATCATCAGAAGAATTTAGCTGGCAAGATGGTTGATTTTAAAGTTAAAGTTAAAGAAGTTTATAATCGTGAGATTCCAGAATTGTCCGACGATCTAGCTCGTGGTTTTGGTTTAAAGAAATTAGACGATCTAAAAAAATTCTTTTTGGATAATATGGCCAACCGCTTGAAGCAACAGAATGAACAGAAGAGTGAGATTGCCATGCTTGATAAGATTCTAGAGAAATCTAATTTCGGTGATCTGCCAGAAAGTTTGATTCAAAATGAGGCAGAGTTAATCATGTCTGAATTAGAACAGGAAATAACCAAACAAGGTGGTCGCTTTGAAGATTATTTGAAGAGTATCGGCAAAGAGAGACAGCAATTAATGATGGAGCTTTTGCCAAATGCTGTTAAGAGAGTTAAGAGCGCCTTGATGTTACGAGAGGTGGCTAAGGCTGAAGACTTGAAAATTACGGTTGAGGAGATTGATCAAAAGATTGAGGATCTAAAAATCCAGTACAAAGGAGATGCTAATGTTGAAAAGATGATTAAAGAGCCTGGTTATCGAGGTTATTTAGGTAATATTTTGGCCAATCAAAAAGTTATTAAGAAGTTAAGAGAGTGGAATATTAATTAATTCATTTATTAGTATTTATTATGAATGAAATTGGAGGAATGCCAATTGGTATCGCTATTTTTGTTCTAGTTGGTTTAGTTATTTATTTTTTCAGTTCTTGGAGTGCTAGTCATGAACAGCGAGCCATTTCTTTAAGCCAAAGAGAATTAGATGCCTCAGGATTAAATAATGAAGGTTACGACCGTTATGGTTTTAATGCCAATGGTTTTAGCAAGCGTGGTTTCAGGCGCGAGGATTATAATGATCAAGGTTTTGATCCGGACGGTTTTGACGTCGATGGTTATAATCGTTTAGGCTATAACCAGTATGGCTATGACCGCAAGGGGATTAATCGTGATGGCCTTGATAAAGACGGTTTTGATAAGGACGGCTTTAATCTTTCTGGTTATAATCGGCTGGGGTTTGATAAAGATGGTTTTAACAATGCCGGAGTTAATGCTGAAGGGTATGATCGCGATGGTGTTAAATTTGAATAATTATATATTTTATGTCTGTTTTGGCAGTCAACAAAAAGGCGGGCTTTGATTATAAAATTCTGGAAACCTATGAGTCCGGGTTAGTTTTGTCTGGCCCAGAAGTAAAATCAATCAAGGGCGGACATATTAGTTTAAAGGAAAGTTATATTGATGTTTTAACTACTAATCAAAATCATCCTGAGCTTTATTTGCTCAAAGCTCATGTGGCCGCATATCGACCAGCCGGAAAAGACGATGATTATAATCCGATTCGACCCAGAAAATTGCTTTTACGCCAGCATGAAATTATTCATTTGATGAGTAAAAAGCAGCAAGTGGGCTTGACATTAATACCCATCAAAATATATACTAAGAACAGTTTTATTAAGCTCGAGTTTGCTCTTGCTCAGGGTCGGAAGAAATATGATAAGCGTGAGGTGATTAAGAAGCGAGAAGTTGAACGAGGCTTAAGAATTTTAACAAAAAAGAGGTAGTTTAGGGGATGCCAGGCATCGATAGTAAGATTATTTTTTGTAATACTCAAAACGTGGTGAGTCTACCCACGTAAAACCGGCTTAAAACATAAGTGTAAAAAACACTTTAAGCAAAGCTGCTTTCTCATGGAAAGTTCCAGCTTTCGCTCCCGTTGCCGCTTAATAATAACCGGCAGCCATCGGACCAGCGAGTCTTCATAGCTGTTATCCGGTGTCATTCATGAAGATAGGTTTGGGGGTCGCCCTAGTTCTCAAACCAAAAGATTTAGGGCTAGCCGGAGCTGATTTTGTTTGGTTTTTACAGTCTCTGGCGAAATCATAAACCAGACTAATTTTGTACAAGTATTACCGAAAACTTATTAGACATGGGTTCAACTCCCATCATCTCCACTAGGTTTTATATTTGCCGCGATGGCGGAATTGGTAGACGCGCTGGACTTAAAATCCAGTTCTAGCGATAGAGTGAGGGTTCGATTCCCTCTCGCGGCACAGTCTACATTTAGAGTGTGGGTCCGTCTTAGGCGGGTATCGTATAATGGTTTTTTATGTCAGCCTTCCAAGCTGAAGATGGGGGTTCGATTCCCCCTACCCGCTCATAACAGGAAAAGCAGTCTCGAAAGAGGCTGTTTTTTGGTTATATAAGCCAATTTCCAGAGGTTTGACCCGACTAAATTCTTGCCTTATACCCTGAGTATATTTAACAAAGGGTTTAAGTCGTAAATCCAGCGAAATCATTAACTTTTTATCACAAATTTGGAGGTTTGACCCGAGGTTTAAAATAATCTTTTTTCTCTCGGCTATGGTGCCATTTTGAAATTTAGTTTTAACATTCGTGGCGAAGTTAAAAACCTCATCTATTTTCTCAAAAAATATTTTATTATTCCCCTCAATTCTGTTAATCATAAGTTCGGCAAAATCTTTTTTCTTTTCAATTTCTTTCCGGCGTTGAGCGTATTCCTCTTTAGTGATTTCATTATCAGCCCGCATATCAATTAACCCATGAATTTTTTCTGTGGCCTTATCATAATTTTTCCGGTGGGCTAATATAGCAACTTCTCTAGTTTCCTTGGCCAAGCCATTCTCTTGTTTAATTTCCGCCATAGCCCAATCATAAATATCTGGCGGGATTTGAATTTTATCTAAAATATCTAAAACCTGATTTTCAAATTCATTTTCTTTTAATGGTTGGCTTCTCTGGATACAGCTTTTATCAACTTTCTTCCCGCAGTGATAATAGGTATATTCATGAACATTCCCATTTTTCTGATGTTTGATTATTCTCGAGGCGGTAATCGCTCCCCCGCAGAATTTACAAGTCATTAATCCCCGATAATTTATGTCATGCTTAACAAATCGAGCCTTAGTCTTGCGGGTGATAATTTCTTGGACTCGCTCATATTCTTCAATAGTTATCATTGGCTTATGATTTCCCTTGTGCCATTCACCGCTCCCCTCCGGCCATTCATATTTGCCATAGTAAAAAGAATTGGCCAATATTCTATGAATAGTAGATATGCCCAACCTTTGAACCGTCTTTGTGCTCAGCCCCATTTTCTTCGCCTCCAACTCTAACTTTTCCAGCGTAGCATTTTCCGTTAATACCAAATCAAATAATCGCCGAACTAATTTAAAATTGCTATCCGGTTTAATAATATTTTTCTCGCTGACTTTTTTATCAATGATATTTATATAGCCGAGCGGGGCTTTATTCGGGAGCCAGCCCCGATTAGCTTTAGCGACCATACCCCGCTTAACATTAACGGCTAAGTCTTTGCTGTATTGCGTGGAGGAGCTAAAGGCGACTGATAGCACAATCACATTGTCCGCTGACCTATACTCGCCGTCAAAGGCTTGGATATGCTCTAAGACACCGTTTTGGAGCATATTAATGAGATTACCGCCGTCCACCATATTACGAGCTAACCTGTCCGCTTTCCAACAGATAATACCTGTCGCCTCACCCTTATTAATCTTACCCAGCATTTCATTAAAAACAGGCCGACCCACATTCTTGGCAGACTTTGACTCCTCAAATATTTCAATAATATTCAGCCCTCTATCATGAGCTAGTTTTTTCATTTCCCGAATTTGATCGGCAATAGAAGTTATTTGCCGGTCTTCTTCGTCCGTGCTTTTGCGGGCGTAGAGGAAATATTTGATTGTTTTAGTTTTCTCGGTCATATTTTTATAGTTAATTAATTAGCGATTTTGATAATCAAAAAGGACAGTCCTGATTGACCCAAAGAAATAAGCTAACCCAAGGGCTAATTTATCGATTGGCAGAACTGTCCATTTCGAGCGACAAATCGGTATTTTGTTAAAAAAATACCTTGGGGCAATTCTTATTTTCTTTAGGTCAATACTTTCAATCTATCAAAACGCCAACCAAAAATCAAGAGCAAATATTTAGCAATAAGTATCCAGCATAAAATCCACCTCGGCCTCAGCCTCTGGATTTTTTGCTAAATTATACTGAAAATAGTCCACCCATTTAATATAACTAAGGCTAACATTATTTTCGGCATAATCTTTACTGCCCTCATGCTTAAAAACCAAATCCTGCTCCGGCAATTTTTCCTCAACCAGATAAATAACATCTTCAAAATAACTGACTATCGGTTTTAATAAATCTTTGCTGGCGATATATTTTTTCTGGTTCGGGAATTGCTTTTCAAAAATTGATTTCTGAATATACTTGATAAAATAATCAATAATCTTTTTCAAATGATTTCGGGTTTTGATTTTTTCAAATTTTCTTTTCTGGCCTCCGACCATTATCCGGCCTTGCCCCCAAATATCATAAAGTTTGGTATAGATATTTTCAATATAGGGCAGGTTAAAAAATATCATGTGATAATGAATCGCTCCTCTTTGCTGTAATTCAAACACGGCCAAATATTTTAAATTACTTTGTCTTAACTCTTTCCCCTCAATTCTATTAGTTTCATAATTTAGCCGTCTGATAAATTTAGTAAATTCATAATTAGCAGATTTTAGATTAGTAATATTTTCTTTGAATGTCAGCGTTAGCGTTATCGGCTTATATGCTTTACCGTCTCCCTTGAACCATTTAAAACTATTGGCGTAAATTAACCGCTTAATTTGCCTCTTGGCTCTTTGAGCCGAGAACCGGAGCAAATCCTCTGGGCTGGGTTTAGTCTTGGCCTTTTCTTGGGCAATATATTCCTCTAGAGTCAGCCCCTCTTCTTTGGCTTTCTTTTCCATTTCCTTTTTCGCCTCAACTTCTGCCTCTAAATCCTCCTTGGTTTTAATTCGGCTGGGTTTATGACCGAGGAATATATCCCGCCCAAATTTATAGAGCTCTACCATAGAGCCGGATTTTACCAGTTTAACTTTGGTGCTATAAAAGTTTTGGGTTTGTATTCCGTCTTTGTCGGTATAA
Source organism: Patescibacteria group bacterium (assembly GCA_041679025.1). Taxonomy (GTDB): domain Bacteria; phylum Patescibacteriota; class Patescibacteriia; order Patescibacteriales; family UBA12465; genus CG1-02-41-21. The sequence continues at coordinate 7,119 of JBAYNC010000017.1, read as the reverse complement.
GAATGATTCTTGCGAAATTCCATAATGTTTAAGTGTTATCTAATTAAATGTTATTCTTAACAAGGATAACTTTTTTCTTTTTGCGTCCCCTCGCTGACGCGAGGTCTCCGCAAAAAAGAAAAAAAGTTTATTACCTTGGTTAAGAGAATACTTTTTAATAGAATACTCGTTAATTAATTTAGAGTTGTTTGCCTAGCTCATTTTGGCCGTCAGACAACCCCGGCCAAAATGAGCTTTCACTTGTAGATAATTTGACTAAATTTAAAATCCGCACCGCTTTCTCGAGGGCGGTTTTATCGCTCAGCTCCTCGCCGTAATTCTTGGAATAGAGCTCTTTAAATTTGTTTAGACTGTCATGATTAATCATGAGTCTATTTTAGGCGAAAAAGGACACTCTAAAAATTGGTTTTTCTATGGAGTTTTAATGGATTTGGCCACAAAAAAACAGCCCATTCGGACTGCTTATTTTAAAACTTATTAACACCTATATGAGACTCTATTCTAAATTTCCATTTTCCATTGATAGCGATTAACTTCTTTGGGGTTATTTTTATCCTTTAATTTTATAAGACTTTTTAAATCACCAATTTCGTCTTTGACCCGTTTATTAATATTATCAATGCTTTGGCGAAAACTGATTGAATCTATTTTTATATTCAAATCATTAGCTTTTAAATACTCGTTAAAATCGTGATAAGTTTGATAGTCGTTATTATTGATTTTGCCGAGCATGTAGAAAAAATGGAAAACAATGGAGCGTTTACCTTTAAATTCTAACCCTTTGCCGTTGAATGTGAACCATGCCAGTTTATTGGCTAAATCGTAGTCATACTTAATAGCGGGATTGGTTTCGGTGGTGGTTTTAATTTCTATGGGCTTTTTAATTTCTTCCGGCTTATTAGCTTTATTAATAGCCTGAATTTTTTCCAGCTTTTTAACCTCTTTAATTTCCTTAATTTTCTGAGTCTGCCGGTCAGCCTCAATAAGCGATAATAATTCCATATGAACTGTTCTTATCCAACCATAATATTTGCTCCGGTGAGCCCAGAGATAGCCCTTATCGGCGAGTTTAATATCGTCCTTAATATTATTGAGTTGCTTGGCTATCTTACAGCGGTTTTCCGTCATATCATTTTTATTCAAGCCCCTATCCAAATCGTTGATACCGACATAGGCACCATAAAGATTAAAAAACGCGATCAACAAGTTGGGCGTTTTTTTATCTTTAAAAACATGATTAATGTCAGCGATTTCTCGGCCTCGTTTTACTATCAAACTTTTAGGATTACAGGAATGAAAATCAGGGCGACTATATATCAGCCCCCGCAAATATTCGTCTTTTTTTATAAAATCAACATAGTCATGAATAGCCACGAAAAAAGGAAAGGCTATTTGGTTTTTAGGTATGCCAAAAACGGCTTTAAATCTATGCTCTAATTCTTTTTTGAGCTTGTCGAGGTTTTCCATGGGGGTATTATAGCATTTTTTAAGGGTAATAAAAAAGGAGGATAATTTGATCCCCCTTTTAACACAGATAAAAGTGTTAATTTTTTTGTGGCAATTTATTATAAATTCCGGCCCCAACTTGATTATAAAGAAGATAAAGGTTTTTAATTTCTGCAAGCAATGTGTCCTTTTCTTTTACTTTCACGCGCAGAGAAAAACAGGGTTGTTCAGTCGGACAAAAATAAACATAGAAAAATCCATCTTTTGCTCCGCTACCGCCCAGTTCTTTAATTTCAGTAGAATCACCGAATATTTGAGTTTCGCCATACATCGTATGCCAACGATTATCAGAAGATATTTTTATAGCACTTAACCCTCCAGGTATTGTGTCTCCCATTGTTTTATGCATTGATAAAACAAATGTGTCGCAGGCGAAATTAATACTTTTTACCAGAAAAAATGTTTCCTGATTCTCTTGTTTAATCTTGTATCTTTGAGAATATTCTTTATAGTAAATTTTTCCTTGAACATTTAAGTCGGGCGAAAAATGAAAAATTGTATCTACCATAATGAAATAATCTGAGCCCAGGCCAGGTTTGTCGCCTAGTGCTTTCTTTGCGTTTTGAGCCTCTATAGTCCCGTAGGAACAAAGCAAAATTATTGCCGTTAATAAACAAATTACATTTTTTTTCATGATTACAATATTTAAAGGTTAAAAAAATTAGATTAACTACGAGTTCGTTTGTAAATACAAATAAACTCGATAATTAACCCAATTAACCTTATTTTTCAAGGTGCTAATTCTAATATTCTACCCTAACATACATCATAAAAAAAGTCAAGCATTTGCCTTTTTAAAAAATTATCCCTATAATTAAAACATTACCAAAACCGCCTCTCGCACCTCCTTGATTAATTTATTCAAATAAAAGCGGGTTTGACTACGATAGAGCTTAGAGCTCATCTTTTATTATTAACTGTTTAAAAAATGCGTCGAAATTATCAAAAAGCTAGACCAAAGATTGATGAAAAGCCTTTCAAGTCCAACGAACATATTACTTCGCCTGAGGTTTTTTTGATTGATGAAAGCGGGGAAAATATTGGCGTTGTTTCTTTAGAAGATGCCCTAACTAGAGCGCGTGAAGCTGATTTAGATTTGGTTGAAGTTAATCCAAAGGCCAATCCTCCGGTTGCTAAATTAGTTAATCTGGGTCAATTTAAATATGAAAGGGAGAAGAAGCTTCATAAACAGAAGGTTTTACAGAAGAAAGTTGAAACTAAAGTGGTTAAAATCACCTTCAGAATGAGTCCGCATGACCGTGATGTTCGCATGGGTTTGGCAGAAAAGTTTTTAAGCAAAAATGATAAGGTTAAAGTAGAGATCTTCTTGCGTGGGCGTGAACGACAACATTTTGATAGGTCTCGTGAGCTAATCACTGAATTTATTAACAATTTAAAGGCTAAACCAGGGTTAGTAATTGAAGAGGATCAACCCTTGACAAAAGCTCCTTCAGGGTTTAGTATAATATTAGCCAACAAAAAGTAATTAAAGTCAAAATCAGGTTTTAACCTGTTTTTTATTATCACTAAGAATTATTATAAAGATATGCCGAAAATCAAAACTCATAAAGCAACCAGCAAGCGCTTTTCTCTGACCGGTAAAGGTAAGATTAAGCAACGTAAAGGTGGTCAAGATCACTTTAACGCTCGTAACACCGGTAATGAAACCCGGAGTAAGCGTAAGGATATTAAGACTACCGATACTTTAAATAAGACAATCAAACAATTAATTCCATATAACTAGTTCAAAGTTTGGAGCCTTTTTTAAATATAAAAAGGCCTAGAACTGCTGAATATACTTTTTATGCCTAGAGTAAAACGCGGGACTTCCCATGTCAAAAAACGAAGAAAATTACATAAAGCGACCAAGGGTTATAAATGGGGTCGTAAGAATTTGATTAAGGTTGCTAAGACAGCTCGGACTAAAGCCGGTGCTCATGCTTATGTTGACCGTAACAAGAAAAAACGTACTATGCGAGCTCTGTGGTTAATTAAGATTAATGCCTTTGTTCGTGAGTATGAATTATCTTACTCCAAATTTATTGCTGGTTTAAAAGCTAACAATATTGAAATTGATCGAAAGGTTTTAGCCGAACTAGCTGTTTCTAATCCGGAAGTTTTAGCTAAAATTATTGAAAAGATTAAGAAATAATTATTATGATATATTGGTTTAAAATTGTTCAATTTATTCTTGGCGTACTACTGGTCTTGGCAATTTTACTGCAGAACCGCGGTGCTGGTTTAGGTGGTGTTTTTGGTGGCTCCGGTGGTGTCTATTTAGCCAAGCGTGGACTGGAAAAGAAATTGTTTATTGCCACTATTGTGATTTCAGCCCTGTTCTTTATCTTCTCTTTAGCGATTATCATCCTTTAAGCTTAAATACTCTTTGTGATTTATCACAACCAAAAAATCTTAAAATTTTTTAAGATGACTAGTCAAAGATTAGTCAGTGTTTTTGGTCGCCTTAAAAATAAATCAAAGAATAATCAACAGAAACGTTTTGAGCAGATGGATCGACAATTAGTATATTCTTTGTCGCCTAAAAAAATTCCTAATCCTAATCAGTTAAAACATTTGCAAAAAATTTTAAAGCCAAAAGAAAAATTATGGCTAAGAATTTCCGGCTTTATTTTAGTGGTGAGTCTCTTATTTTTGGGAATTAAATTTTATCAAGATCATTTAGAGTTGTCACCGGTCCAAGGTGGTACTTATAGTGAGGGCTTAGTTGGATATCCTAAACATATTAATCCTCTTTATAATTTTAATAATGATGTTGATAGTGATTTAAGTGCTTTGATTTTTTCTGGCTTATTTAAACATGATGATGCGGGTAAATTAGCCCCTGATTTAGCGGAGAAATGGGAGGTAGGAGAGGACGCTAAAACCTATACTATTACTTTGCGTGATAATGTCCGGTTTCATAATGATGATAAGCTAATGGCTGATGATGTTGTTTTTACTTTTGAGGCTATCAAGAATATTGAATATAATTCTCCTTGGCGCCAGATGTTTTTAGGCGCTGAGATTGAAAAAATCGATGATCGAACTATTAAATTTTCTTTAGGAGAATCTTATGCTCCCTTTTTAGATCTTTTGACTTTTGGTATTTTACCACAAAATCTTTGGACGGTTATTAATCCTGAAACTGCTAACTTGGCTGATTTGAATTTGAAGCCAATTGGTTCTGGCCCTTATAAGTTTAAGTCTTTGGTTAAAAATAAATCTGGTGAGATTAAAGAATATGATTTAGAGTCTAACGATGATTATTTTCAGAGAGAGCCTTATATTAGCAAATTAGTTTTTAAATTTTACCCCAATATTCAAGAGGCTATTAGTGCTTTAAATAATAACGCCATTGATGGCCTTAGTTATTTAGCCCATGAGAACCAATCTGATGTGTTGGCTAAAAATTCAATGAATTTTTATAAGCTAAAGATGCCTCGATTGACTGCTTTATTTTTTAACAAGAAAGCTAATTTATATTTGAGTGACAAAACAATTAAGACGGCCTTAGCTTTGGCTTTGGATAAGTCCAGAATTGTTAATGAGGCTTTGAGTGGTGATGCTCAAGTTATTGATGGTCCTATTTTGCCTGATAGTTTTGCCTATAATCCCAACTTAAAAAAATACGATTATAATTTAAGTGCGGCGGAAAAATTATTAGATGATTCTGGTTGGCAGAAGGTGACTATGAATTCCGAGGAAGCTACTCGGGCTATGACTATCACCGCTGAAGAGGCTGAGAAGGATAGTAACTTGTCTTTGCAAAGAGATATTGCCGCCTATGCTAGTTCTAGCGGTCTGGATATCTCTGGAAATTGGAGGGTAAAGACTCCTAAAACTAAAGGTACTACTCGTCAATTTTTATCATTTTCTTTGACTGTGGTTGATTCGGTTGATAATTTAAAAGTAGCCGATGAGATTAAAAAACTATGGTCAGAGTTGGGAGTCAAGGTTGATATTAAATCAGTTGAACCCAATATGACTGAGAGTGATATAATCAAACCTCGTAATTTTGAGATCTTACTCTTTAGTCAGATTTTAGGTTCCGACCCTGATGCCTATCCTTTCTGGCACTCATCACAGGCAGGAGAGGGCGGTCCAAATTTAGCCGATTACCGCAACAAGGATGTTGATGCCCTACTTGAAAGTGCTCGTTTAACTATTGATTCAAATCAACGAGTCGAAAAATATAAAAAATTTCAGGAAATAATTACTGATGAATTACCAGCCATCTTTCTGTATTCCGCCTATTATAATTATCCCCAAAATAAACAAATTAAGGGCTTTAGTAAACAAGTGATTACTACTCCCTCTGATCGTTTTTCAAATGTCTCTGATTGGTATGAAAAGACCAGTCAAAAGCTAAAATGGTAGCTTTTAATTAAGCCATTAATTCTCTATATAATATAAATTGTTTTTCCGTTTTATAAAATAAGATAAAACTATTTTATCAACGTTGAGCGATTTTTTAATTTCATGATTAGTAAGTATAAATCAACGACTAGCCCTAACAGCCAATCGCTTCCAAGCAAAGATAGCCGACCGCCACTGAGACGGCCTGCTTATAATCCATCAGCCTCTCGACCTAATCCTAGACCAACTACGGGCTTTGTTAAAAGTAGCCGTCCTCAATTTCCGAGTGCTAATCGGGCAACACTTCGTGGTCCACGAACTCCTTTTCGTCAAGTAATTTCTGTCCCTGGTGCCATGGGCTCTCTTCGGGTTATGGCCTTGGGAGGATTAGAAGAGGTTGGTCGCAATATGATGTTGATTGAATATAATAAAGAAATCATTATTGTTGATATGGGGCTTCAATTCCCCGAAGAAGATATGTTAGGTATTGATTATATTATTCCTAATATTTCTTATTTAGAAGATAAAAAAGATTGGATCAAGGGTGTTGTTATTACCCATGGTCATTATGATCATATTGGTGGCATCCCTCACATCATGGGTCGGATTGGTAATCCGCCGATGTTTATGGGTAAATTAACTGCTGGGTTGGTTCGCAAAAGAAATGTTGAATTCCAAAGCTCGCCTAATTTAAATATCAAGGAGATTGATGAGACTACTAAGATTAAGTTGGGGCAGAATTTTAATTTAGAATTTTTACGAGTTAATCATTCTATCCCTGATTGTTTTGCCGTTATTGTTGATACTCCCTTGGGGCGGGTAGTTCACACCGGTGATTTCAAAATTGATTTTACCCCAGTTAATGACAAGCCAGCTGACTTAAACCGCATCGCTCAAATTGGTGCTGGTGGTGTTTTGCTTTTGCTATCTGATTCAACTGACGCTACTCATGCTGGATATCAAATTTCGGAATCAGCTATTGGTGATGAGATGGACAAGTTATTTGAAAAGATTAACGGTCGGGTTATTATTGGTACTTTTGCTTCTCAATTATCGCGCGTGCAAAAGATATTTGATCATGCTGCTAAACATAGTCGTCGAGTCTTGCTTCAGGGTCGGAGTATGAATGATAATGTGGAGGTAGCTCACCAGGTTGGTTATTTGAAGTTCAATCCTCGTTTGTTAGTTGATGAACGAGATGTTAATAAGATTCCGGATAGTCAATTAGTTATCATTGGCACTGGAGCTCAGGGAGAA
>JBAYNC010000016.1:0-13597 GCA_041679025.1 Patescibacteria group bacterium | reverse complement strand
GCATCTGACAAATGCTTATACTCATACTCCGGATCAATAATAATAACATCAGTTCCCAACATTAAAGATCTAAGCACCTCCAACTTAATCGCATAACTTTTACCAGCACCAGACGTAGCAAAAACAACCGAATTAGCGTTTTGCATACTAAAACGATCGAACAATATCAAACTATTATTATGTCGATTAATGCCATACAAGATACCCTGATCGCTAGTCAATTCCGAAGAAATAAACGGAAAAGAAGAGGCCACCGGCGAAGAGTTCATATTAAAAGTAATAAACAACTCATCATTACAAAGAGGTAAAGTAGAATTAAATCCTTGTTCCGCTTGGTAAAAGGCCCGTTTAGAATAAACCAAACGAGAACCAAAAATATCCTCAATCTGATCACTCAACCGATCTAGCTCCTCAATGGTATCAGAATAAATAGTGACATACAAAGCAAATTGAAAAAATTTCTCAGTTCCCTGAGTCAAAGCATCACGCAAGTATTCAATATCGCGCAAAGCTGTTTCACGTAATGGATCACGCGGAGCGCCCTTATCAGAATCAGAAATAATCTGAGCCTCCAAATTACCAACTCGATTTCGAAGTTGCTTCAAAATCAAAGCCGATTTCACTGGATAAAAGAACATAGAAACATCGAAGGTATAATTCAAATTAATAATCGGGGCAAACCAACCAACTCCAATATAACGAGGATAACTGACTACAAAAACAGTCCGTAAGAATTTTTTACCCAATTGTAAGAAGGTTGAATTAACCTTTAAACTCGAAGGAGCAATTAAATCGCGGACAGAAAGAATACCACGGCGATAAGCTATTTCTTCTTCAATAATTTCCTTGGTTAAATCAACATTTTCTTCAATCGAAGATGAGACCTGAACCTTATTATCCACCAAAAAAACTCCGCCTTTAGGGCCCTTCTTTTGTTCTGATTCTTGCTCAGCCTGTTTAAAATTTATCATAAAAAATAATAATTATTATTAAGCCTCAACCCTAATCTTACCAATATCTACCAATGGCTGATTCTTAGCGGTTTCCGGATTATAGGTCTTGTAATAAAGCTCAATTAATTCCTGGGTATTAAGTTGATGAACATCAACCCCCAAAGAAGATAATGAGGAAATAATGCTCTCCACTCGACGATATAAAGACTCTTTATATTTCAAAAACTTAGATTCTTTTAATTTTAAAGAAGTGGCTGGTCTAAAGGCTTCGCCCAAGGAAGACAAAAATCCTTTATGCTCATCACTAGTAGGACTATAAGAAATAACTACGTAAAAACGTTTATTCATAATCTTACCAATAGAAATCAACTCTTTAATGTATTCAATATATTCAGCGGTCTGAATCTTCAATAGCTTATTAGTTTGCTCCTTCTCACGTTGATTCAGATATTCTAAATAACTAGTGATATCTAATTCCCGAGATTGGATGACAATCTGAATGGTCGAGTTAATATTATTCAGAAATCCAACATAAGAAGAAATAACGGCATTCTGTTCGTCTTCACTCTTGAGAGCAAAATTAATACTGGAAACGCCTAAAACTGCACGCAGAGTTCCATCGCGCATAATTACAGTGTCGTCCTTGATTTCAGCAATATCTAAATATTGTTGAGTTGAGACGGCCACCTTATTTCTAACCATTTTATTTTTTTCCGGCATGCTATTTATAAATTAAAGATTTTTAACATTAGAAACTCCATTCCCTCCCTGGTATTTACCCTTAGTATCAATAATCAGAGATAATTCGGCTAATTGCGCTTCATTTAACTTTTTATTAACCACCACTTCCTCAAATTTAAATTCCTTATTCTCTTTTTCTTCAAAGCTTGGTTGTTGATGATTCCAAACTCGAGTTGATGGTCTTCTTAAAGTCTGGACTAAATTCAAAACAAAAAAATGGAAAGGCCGACCATTAACTTTCAAAAAAGCGAAAGAACCGGCAATTAAAAAAACTACAATTCCGACTGTCAAAAAAAGACCAAAATCGAAAATTTTATAGGAAATAAAAATTATCAAGGCTGCAGCCAAAAAGATCAAAAATTGGCGAGTAGTAATCGGACCGATGATTTTAGCCTCGACATCAATAAATTGCGGTACGGTATATTGCTGCATAATCTTAGAACTTTAACTCACTATTTAAGCTAATAATAGCCTCAACTTCTTCCAAGGTTAAAGCATCCTGCTTCTTGGCCTTCAGACCGTCAACAACCTGAGGAATAGTCTGATTATCATTTAAACTGGAATTAACAATTTTCAAATATAATTTATTAACTGGGCTTTGTCTCCAAGCAGTAACTCCAGCTAAACCTTTCTCATAATCTTCACCCTCCAAGAGTTTAATACGACTCTTAATCTTCTTAGTAATATCCACTGGATCATCAGACATTCTTCTGAAATTAACTAAATCTAAATAACGTAATTCATCAATTGGATTCATAACCCGAACTGATTTAATATCTTCAACTTGAGGCTTCTTTAAAACTTCAACTGGACGAATCGGAGCAACTGGAACAACAATCGGCTGAGGTTGAACTGGTGGAGCGATAACTATTGGTTTAATAGGCTGTGGTAATTCTACCTTCTCAATTATTGGCTTTGACTCAACCTTAGGTAAAGCGGGGGCAACGGGGACTGGAGCCAACTCATGAGACAAATCAATCCCACTAGTTAATTCTCGCTTAGTGTCTAAGAATGAAGCTAAATTATAATCTGATTCATAGCGAGCCGAGCTTTTAGCCAATTGACTGATTTTATCTAAAACACTAGAATTCGGTTTTTTCATCTCAGCTTGCTTAACATTGGTAATAATCTGCTTTTTCTTGTCTAAAATTCCCAATAAATTATCAGCTACCACGCCAGTTAAAGCAAAACCATTATCCTTAATTGGCTTGACCAATAAAACTCGAGTATCAATTTTGTTTCTGATTTCGCGCCAATATAATTTCAGAGTGCTAACCAATTTTTCTGATAAATCAGGAGACAGACCTAAATTAATTTCAACAATTGTAGCTCGAACCATAGTATCAATTTCTTGAACATATTTATTGGTAGCAATAACCGGCTCAGAAATTATTGGAGGAGTTGTTTTGCCGGTAAATAATTGGCTTAAATCCATTTCTAAATAATCAGCCACTCCTAAGAATACTTTTTCTTTTAAGTCTAAAGCTAAGCTTTTAGCCTTCTCTTCACTTAAAGAAAATTGATCGGATAAATAAATAGCAAGGTCATTGACTAGAATAGCTTTAACCATAACCATCATGACCACCAAAGCTAAATCAATACCATATTTTTTTTCTAATTCATCAATAGCCTCCACCACAAATTGATTAGAAACTTTTTCCTTAATTTTTTGATCCAACTTATTAAACTTCTCAAAATAGTCAAACATAATTATGTAATATTAAAACCAATGATAAATAAACGATTATTTCTTCTTTCGTTTCTTGATTTCCTCCTTAACCACTTTATTTTCCAATGAATTAGGTAAATATCTGGTTAGAAGTGAAGCCAACTTAGAATCTTCAAGATCAGCTTCAATTTTAGCAATATCCACTGGAACAGCCGAAGCTACAGTCTTTTTCTCAACTGGGGTCTCTTTGATCTCTTCCTTCTTATCAAAAACGACTGGAGCTACTTCACTGACAATAACTTTAGGTTTAGCGCCTGGGATCGGTTTTTCCACACTGACTTTTTCAACCGGAACAATTTCCCATTCTTCCATCGGGATATCAGACATAGAGTCCGGAAAGAAAAATAAGTTACGATATAATTTTATCAGACGACGAACTATCTTTCTCTCTTCCTCATTTAGAAGCTGAGGATTAGGAGAAGTGGCCAGATAACGAGACAGAACAACTGAGTTATAAATATCACTACCATTTTCCCGAATAAAATCCTTGATCCAATTAGCTACCGTTCCCCGCACTGCCTCTTCTTTCCAAATTAAACTTTGCGTTGTAATCACTTCTTGATTGTTGAGTAAAGCCTTATTAATCTTATTATGAAATTCTGGCTTGTTAACTAACAAATAAATCAAAGCACCATTTAAGGTTGTAATAGGACCAATGTCATTATCATTCAGTATTCCCTTTAAGCCGTTAGTAAAGAAATCAAGAGAAAGATTTTCCTCCTCAACCGGATTAAAAGTACTTTCATGTAAATCAATCAATTCTTCCATGGCGGAAAAATTTTTGTCTTCAATCAAATCACTAAAGTCCTCAACATATTTCTCATAAATCTCCGGGCGATGCCCTCTTCTAACAATTTCCGCCTTGATATCTAGCTTCAAAAATGGAGCTACCGGCAAAAATAGTTTACCCAAAATATCCGCTGCCAATTTAGAATGAGATGATCCCGGAACTTTAGTATTCTTCAGAGAATTATCAAGAGTGGCAAATTTAAAATCAGCAATAAAAAAATCATAAACTAAATCATCTAGCTCATCACTTGATAATTGATAATCTTTTTGGATTTCTTTTAAAACCTGAGACTCGATGCCAGAACTAAAATAAACTTTAATCTCTTCTGAAAGTTCATCCAATTTTTCTAAAAATTGTATAGCTTTATCTTCCATATTATATTAATACATGAATAATTAATCGCAATTTTTAAGTAAAGTTGTTTTGAGGCCTTGGGTTCCTAGTGGGCGGAGTTGGCGGAGTTGGTACAATATAATTCTTAATTGCAGAAATAATCGATTTACTAACAGAATCCATAGTATCCAAACCAGCATTAGGTAGAATGTCCTTCAAATATTTAGCGATTTCTTCATTGGTCGAACCGCTATTAATATTAGCTCCACTAGAATCTAGGTGGACCTTAATTTCTTGTAAAAATTGTTTTTTAGAACTCTTACTCTTAATTGCTTTAGCGGCCTCACTATCATTCATTGATTCTAAGAACTTTTTCTTATGATTATGATTAGTGACTTGAGCTGGATCGGCAGAATTAGCATCACTGGCGCCAAAACGATCTAAATTAAAGCTTTCAGTATAAGCTAACTTCGCTTTAGCCTTATAAGCCCCATCATCATTTCCAGAATCGGTAGCGGTCTTAATTTGACCTTCCAAAGCAATTTTAATAGCTTCTTTCTGAGAATCTGAGGCTCCATCATATTGCTTCTGAAAACTCTTATCCTTCATACTACTAGCGATAGCATCAATAGCTAAACCAATAGCAGTGCTACTCATATCAGAAATCTTAACACTGCCATCTTCCAGACCGCTAGCAATTTCAGCATTGGCCGTAGCCCTATCTTTTTCGGCTTGGCTTCTCTGAGAAGGAGTAGAGCTAGAATTTTCTAGAACTTTTTTAGCGTTAGCCAACTTTGAGTAAGGAGGAGACAATTCAACATAATTTTTCTCAGCAGCAGTATTCATAACGCTATCAGTACGGTCATCATTCTTAAATCGATCATGAACCTTATTTTTCTCAACACCAGCCGACTCGGAATCAGTAAAATAACCCTTCTCTAAGGCCAAGGCCGTAGCGGCAGCATGCTCGTGATGATCGCTGGTAGTTTTAATGGTATCCATTAACTTTTCTTTACCGGCATATTTCAATTCATCTTTTTTAGCAGAGATCTTTTGTGCATTATAATTAGCTACTCGATTTAAATCTCTATCACCAGAACGGCTGATATGAGGCATCGAGGCTTGTTTACCATGCAAGAGCTCCATGAGAAAATGACCAGGGATAACAGGAGCTAAAGTAATACCGGCAACTGTCAAGGCTATATTTCGCAACTTATCATTTCTAGCCTGTCGTTTTTCATGCTTAGCAATTTCTTCTTTCTTCTTAACGACATCATCACCTTGCTCAAAACCACCAGCGGCATAGGCCTTATCTTTTTCTTCCTTAACATAATTCTCATCGCCCAATTTACTATAATCAAGACCTTTAGTTCGAGCCTTAGTCTCCAGATCGCTCTCTTCGGCCCTCAGCTCAGCTAATCTTTGATTCTTATCTACAGAGTTCATGGCAGCATCATCATTAACAGCCTTTCTCTCCACATCTATCCTAACTTTATTTTGAGATAGTTTATCTATATCCTCAGTCTTAGATGATTTAATCTCTTCTAATTCGACTCGAGCTTTTTCAGCCTTACGAGCAGCTCCCTGAGTAAGAACATTTTTGGCGGCCATATAAGGCTCAGCGACAAGCTTCTTCTTAACAGTACCAACAGCACGACTAATCATGAGACCGTCGTCCTTGGCCCTGCTTGCTCTCTCTGAGGCTTTAGTATCTTGATATGACTTATAAGCAGCCTGGACTCTCTCAACTCCAGTGACTCTCTTGACCCCAGTACCGAGACTCTTGGCAGCACCGGCCCCAATCTTCTGCATTCGGGCCATTCCCTTTCCGGCCATACCACCAGCTTGACCACCAAGTGATTGAGCTATTTGTAAACCACCAATTAACATAGCAATAGAAATAATAAATTTGATCATATGATCAGGACTACCAGCTTCAGTAATAGCAGCTGAAGGAGCAGTTGATGAAGCTATCATACCAGTAGTATCTGCTTCTTCGACAGTCTTCCCAATACCAGAGATCTGAGCCACTGGATCATGTGCCGGATCAGAGGTAACTCCACCTAAAGAAACAAAGGACAACCAAATGAAAAAAGCTAAAATTGGACCAACAATTAAGTTTTTAGAAAACTCTTCCCACCATTGACTAGCATATTTTTCTCCAGCCGGAAAAGCTGATAATAAATAGGCTAAAGGAGATAAAACAACATAAACCCAAATCATAATCATCCTCATTGCCAAAACAGCCACCATGGTCACTAAGACCATTAGAGCGATAACTGAATACATGAGAGCCAACATATAAGCGCCAACAATGGTCCAGGAAGTAATCTCGCTACCATCATCCTGAATACTGGTATCGATACTCATAATTTTGTCGATCCCCAACATATTAGTTAGGTTGCCAGTACCGATATCCTTGAAACCATTAACGAAGGTCAACATAATGACCTGAGTAAAATCAATAAAAATACCACAAATTAATTTAGAAAAATTAATCAGAACCGCCATTAAAATTAATTTTGGCAATAAAGTTTTGAAACTATATTTTTCCACTCGCAAAATAGTGGCAAAAGCAATAATCAAAAGAATCAGAATAAAAAACATATTACAAACATCACGCACAATAGTCCAACCATATTCAACCGGAGAAGCATTAATAAAATCATTATACTGAGCAATCTTGATAAGGACCCACATAATAAGCATAATAAGAAGTCCAATCACATAAACAAAAGCATAAACTATCCAGCCGATAAGTTGGGCCACAGCATCACCAAACCAACCAGCTTGAGCTGGGCTAGCAATAATAAAACTACCGAACACCAAAATAAAAACCAGCAAGAAGATTGATTGATTTTTAGATAAGTATGATTTCATTTATTTTAAAAATTATTATGATCATGGCGTAAAGATACCCGAAATCCAACCGAAAAATTCTCCAATAGTACTATTATAGAAACCAAGAACTGTAGCCATAATAGCAATGGCGGCTATAACAATAATTCCACAACAACCATTAACGCAACAGCAACAACCGTTTTCAACACCACCCATCATATCACCAGCTGATTCCGCTTGTTTGGGAGAGGCCTTTTTCATTTCTGCCGGAATCCATTCATGACCCAACTTACAAAACATTTTCGGAAAAACTATGCTCCCTAAAACATGAATATCAATCCAAATAATAGAGGTACCAAAGCTAAAAAAAATAATATTAGTCCAACAAGTTTTCAAAAATCCAGCTAAAGCTTCATTGATCTTGGCTATCACACTAGCAGCCGCTGCTGAATCTTTCTGCCCCGTACCAGCACCCTGCTTAACGCCCTGTCTTCGGATAATTGAGCCCATTTGAGCCAAGGGACTATACTGATCAAAATTAGCCCTTTCCTCTTCAGTTGAATTAGTGCTCTCAGCTGATCGGGATTTATTTTTTTCTTGCATCAAACGACTGGCCATAGCCTCTTCACCGTTTTTGGCAGAACCTTGACCGCCGCTTCGATTTAATAATTGCTGATCAACGGCCATATTTTATTTCTATTTTTATCTCTTATCTCTGTCTCCATTTTACTATAAAATAAAAAAAAGGGCAACAAAAGCAGGAGCCAATTTGGCTCCTGCGAAATAACCAGAATATTAAATTAGAAAATTATTACATCATACCCGACATTCCACCCATTTGAGACATTGGACTAGATCCATGACCACCGCAAGAACAGCCTTTTTCGCTCGTTTTATCAGTAATAACTGCCTCAGTGGTTAAAAACATCATCGCGGCTGAAGCAGCATTTTGCAAAGCGCTTCTAACAACTTTAGTTGGATCAACAACTCCAGCTTTAACCAAATCTTCAAATTGATCAGTGGCTGCATTGTAGCCAATAGAATTCAAGCCGCCTTCGTTAGCTTTGATGATATGATATAAAATTAAAGATCCGTCTTTTCCAGCATTAGCGGCAATTTGTTTAATCGGTTCAATAACCGCATTATCAATAATTTCCGCCCCCAACGAATCTGACTTTTTTCCCTGACCTAATTTCTCTAAAATATTACCAGCCAGAATTAGAGCTAAACCACCGCCCGGGACAATACCTTCGGCAACCGCCGCCTTAGTAGCATTTAAAGCATCTTCAATCCGATCCTTTTTTTCTTTCATCTCTGCTTCAGTGGCCGCTCCCACTTTAATCACAGCGACACCACCGGATAATTTAGCTAAACGTTCTTGTAATTTTTCCTTATCAAAATCAGACTCCGAAATTTCCATTTCATTTTTAATTTGATCGACTCGAACCTTAATATTTTCACTCGTTCCCTGACCATCAACAATAGTTGTATTATCCTTAGAAGAAACCACCTTACGAGCTCGGCCTAAATCAGTAATTTCCACAGCATCTAACTTCAAACCAATCTCTTCTGAAATAACTCGACCACCGGTCAAAACAGCAATGTCTTCAAGCATCGCTTTGCGCCTATCACCAAATCCCGGAGCCTTAATGCCTAAAACGTTAAAAGTTCCGCGGAGTTTATTAACCACAAAAGTAGCTAAAGCCTCGCCTTCAATCTCTTCAGCAATAATCACAATATCTTTTTTTCCACTCTGTAAAATCTTTTCCAGTAATGGCAAGACCTCTTGAATAGAAGTAATTTTTTTATCAGTAATTAGAATATAGGGGTCGTTAAACTCAGCCTTCATTGAATTAGTATTAGTAATCATATAAGGCGAAACATAACCTTTATCAAATTGCATCCCCTCCACTACTTCCTTTTCCACTCCAAAAGACTGGCCTTCTTCAATAGTAATAACACCATCCTTGCCGACACTATCCATGGCCTCAGCGATAATCTTTCCGATTTCAGCATCGTTAGCCGAAATTGAAGCCACTTGAGCTATCTCTTCCTTAGTCGAAATAGTTTTACTCATAGCCTTTAGCGACTCAACAATTTCATTAACTCGCTTCTCCATCCCTAAGCGAATCTCCATTGGATTAACTCCGCTAGAAACTAATTTCAAACCCTCACTGATAATCGCTTGGGCCAAAATGGTTGCCGTAGTAGTACCATCACCGGCAGCATCATTAGTTTTCGAGGCAACTTCTTTGATAATCTCAGCACCAATATTTTCTACTTTGTCTTCCAACTCAATTTCTCGTGCCACGCTGACTCCGTCCTTGGTGATTGTCGGGGCGCCATAGCCCTTATCCAAAACAACATTACGACCCTTTGGACCAAGTGTCACTTTGACGGCATTTGCCAATTTATCAACACCTCTCTTGAGAGCGTTACGAGCTTCTTCATCAAAAATAATAATTTTAGACATAAGTGTAATTGTTTAATTTATTTAGATTAGCTAATAATCCCTAAAATATCATGCTCACTAACTAAAATACATTTCCCTTCATCAAGCTCCAACTCTTGAGTGTTATAACTCTTCTTGTACATTACTTGGTCCCCAACCTTGACTGGCATCGGAGTATAAGTACCATTTTCTAATAAGCGACCAACGCCAACAGCCAAAACTTGACCCTTAGCCGGACCATCATTTTTAACTGAATCAGGCAAAACAATACCGCTCTTAGTGGCCTCTTCCCGCGCCAGAGGCTTAATCAACACATTGTCGTTTAGTGGTTTAAGTGTCATATTTTTGTAGTTAATTATAATTACTTTTAGCACTCCAATGGAGTGATTGCTAAAATATTTTAGCACATTCTAAACTCTCGTCAAGAGATTAAAAAACCCACTTTGAAAGTGGGTTTTTGAAAAAAATAAGAAAATGAAAATTACTCCTTAACAAAGACTTCAACTTTTACCTTCCCTAAAAAGTCGGGGTTAAGAGATACTGCCGTAGCAATTTCTTTTAAGCGATCAGCCTGGTCAGAATTACTGACAACCAACAAATAAAAATTATCAGCCTCATTATAATGATCAGAATGAACACCCATCTTGCCATGATGAAAAGCAATCTCCGTTAATTTTGTCAACTCAGTTTTTAAATATTCATCACTAACTTCAAATTGAGCGCTTGATGAATTAAAAAACTGTTGATCTCCAACTTTTATAAAACGCTCATCAAAGTCAATCGCTGAAATAATAATACCGGATTCATTGTGATCATGGGATGCCTGAAAATCCATATGATAATAATCACTCTCAACGGCCGATGCTAAACGTTTTGTAAAAATCTCTCCCAACTCATCAGAAGTTTCTGGCAAAGAATCAATTCCCAGCCAAGAAAAAATAGCTTCCACTGATTTGTTATCAGCAATCATCGATTGCAATTCCTTATGAGCTAAACCGGCAGCGCCACAAGCAACATGGCTAGCAATAGCCTTCGGCTTATCAGGATTATTTTTCATCTTCTCAACAAAATCGTTTAAATCATCAAGAGAAAATAATAACAATATTCCCTGCCCAGCCAAGCAAGATTTTTCCATATCATTATCCTGGGGGACAAACCGACCGTCAGAGCAACAAGCACATTTATCTTTATGTGCATAAGCCTCAATCGGCAAATTTTTCATAATTTCCGCAAAGTTTTCACCTTGACGCAATTTTTCCAATAAATTAATGGCAAAAATTTTGCTCTTTTCTTGAACTGGAGTTTCCTGATTGTTTTCCATAAGTAATGTTTTTTTAATTAATATACAAAGAACTTTATTTAATATTTTTCAAATTTCGCCATCTCTTAATCGCTCTCGATCGGGCCAATTGTTTTTCAATTAAACCGCTAATCTCAGCGAATTGAACAGCGTCAATATCCTTCCATTTTTTCATCTCAGCCGCTTTCTTCCTGGCTTCTTCAATCTTCTCCTCATCTAATTCTACGGCTAACTCAGCGGTATCAGCCAGAATCACTATCTTGTCTTTCAAGACTTCGACAAAACCACCAGAGACTGACATTACTTCTTTCTCGCCACTAGCTTTTTTAAGTTCAATAACACCCGAATTTAAAATAGCCACCAAAGGAATATGACCCGGCAGAACAGTAATCTCACCTAATTGAGTCGGGATAGTGGCCTGAAGAACTTCTTCTTTAAGGACCACTCTTTCTGGCGTCACGATTTCGAATTTAATTGTCTTTTTATCATTGGACATATAAAAAAGTAAAACTATTTAACTTCAACTACAACGTCATCGATAGTTCCCTTCATATAAAAATCACCTTCATTCTTGTCGTCATGAGTACCATCTAAAATTTCTTTGAAACTTCTAATAGTATCAGCTAATTTTACATACTTACCTGGATGACCAGTGAAAGTTTCAGCCACGAAGAAAGGCTGAGACAAAAATCTCTGAACTTTTCGGGCTCGAGAAACTAATAACTTATCTTCATTGGATAATTCTTCCATACCCAAAATAGCAATAATATCTTGTAAATCACGGTAACGTTGTAAAATCTTTTGCACTCCACGAGCAACCTCATAATGTTCTTGACCGACAACTTTCGGATCTAAAATAATTGAAGAAGAATCGAGTGGATCAACGGCCGGGTAAATACCAAGCTCTGACAAAGAACGAGATAAAACCACAGTTGAATCAAGATGGGTAAAAGTAGTCGCTGGAGCCGGATCGGTTAAATCGTCAGCTGGTACATAAACAGCCTGAATAGAAGTAATGGAGCCATTCTTAGTAGAAGTAATTCTCTCTTGCAGCTCTCCCATTTCAGTCGCTAAAGTTGGTTGATATCCTACAGCACTAGGCATCCGACCTAAAAGAGCCGACACCTCAGAACCAGCTTGAGTAAAACGGAAAATATTATCAACAAAAAACAATACATCTTGATTTTGTTCATCTCGGAAATATTCAGCGATAGAAAGACCAGACAAAGCAACCCGAGCGCGAGATCCTGGCGGTTCGTTCATTTGACCAAAAACCATGGCCACCTTATCAAGCACGCCACTCTCTTTAAACTCATGATATAAATCATTACCTTCACGAGTTCTCTCGCCGACACCGGCAAAAACAGAATAACCACCATGTTCGGAAGCAATATTATGAATTAATTCTTGAATGATAACAGTTTTACCAACACCAGCACCACCAAACATACCCACCTTACCACCTTTAACAATTGGGCAAATTAGATCAATAACCTTAATGCCAGTTTCTAAAATCTCAGTTTGAATTGATTGCTCGGTAAATTTAGGTGCAGCCCGATGAATTGGATATTTCTTTTCAGTCTTTACTGGCTCTCCGCCATCAACAACTTCACCTAAAACGTTAAAAATACGTCCCAAAGTCTCTTTTCCGACTGGAACACTGATTGGAGCTCCAGTGTCTAAAGCCTCATCTCCCCGTTTCAGGCCGTCAGTAGTACCCATAGCAATAGCCCGAACTAAATTAGACCCAGTATGTTGAGAAACCTCTAAAACCAGGTTATTTCCGTTATTATTCACCTCTAAAGCATGGTGAATTTCCGGTAATTTCTCGGCAAAATGGACATCAACGACCACGCCGATGACTTGTTTGATTATTCCGATGTTTTTATTGTCAGCCATATGTTTATTGACAAGTTATATTATTTATGTTAAGTTATATTTAGTTATTTAAATCAATTTAATAGTAATTACCAAAATTTATAGGAAATGGAAAAAGTTACAGAATTAAAAGACGTGATTAAAATTCTCTGCATCATTGGAGGTTCCTTTCTCTTAATCGCCGTGGGACAAGTGGTAGTATTCTTCTTTAGTCAGGAACCAGATAAAGGAATAGGATTATTCGTAGCAGCCATATTTGGCATCGTCGCTCTAGTAATACTGGAAACCGCTCACCAACGAAACAAGGAATTGAGAAAATTAGTTTCTAAAAAATAAGAAACAAAAATCTCAAATCACCAAACCGTTTTTCACAAAAAAAACGGTTTTTTTATTTTACGCTAAAGCATTGGCACCAGCACTAATTTCAGCAATTTCAGCTGTAATGCTAGATTGACGGGCTTTATTATAGAACAAAGTTAACTCACTAACCATATCCGAAGCAGACTCAGTGGCTTGATGCATGGCAGTCATTCGAGCGCTATGCTCAGAAGCATTAGATTCAAGCAAAGCTTGATATAAT